>JBARPA010000396.1:0-4052 GCA_049642665.1 Candidatus Zixiibacteriota bacterium | reverse complement strand
GGCGTTCCCCAGAGCCGCCAGAGAGCAACTGCACCGATTACGGTTATTACAATTCTTATTAAATTACTTCCCATACAACAGTATACTACTACAAATTCAGTATCCTGTCAAGAGGAAATCCACAATTCCGGATTTGTAATTATAATACAATGATCTTGCTAAACCAGAAAGCCTGTCCTGGGTTCTCAGTTCAAAAGCACTACAATTGCAGCTCCACCCAGGCCAGGTCGTGATCGCTGCCGTCACCTCCATGCTTTGTGCGTCGGTCGATCCAGGCTCCGGTCATTTTATCTGCCAGTGGGGAGCTCAACCATATCTGGTCGTATAGCTCGTACTGGGCGGGCTGACCGGATGGTTTGTACCTGTGTGTCCATGCGGTAGAAGCTGGAGGTGGCGTATCTTGCTTTGGAGGGCGGGTTTCTGTTGGATTTTCTAAAGCGTTAGTCAGGTTCAGTTCCATATTTGCCACAAATGGTTGAAGGGGGGCTGAACCGGGCGGGTCGTTCATATCACCCAATATTATGAAACTGCTATCAGGGCGAGTTTTAGTTTTGACGATTTTTGCAATCATCTCAGACTGTCTAGTACGACGCTCGTTGTTTGCTTGTTCACCTGCCACTTGGTCCTGGTCGTAGGGCACGAAATGGCTTTTCAGGTGGTTGTTAAAGATGGTGAATATTTTCTGTGATCGGGATTCGTTCATGATCTCCACCTCAAGCAGGTCGCGTCCAAAAACCGGGTGGTCTGGATCATTAGAATGAACGGCTTTCTGCCATGAGGTAATGCCCCCGATGGGAAGCCTGGACAAAAACCCGACGTCGATCAGCCGAGGATCATTACCCTCTATCAGAACCACATACGGGTACATGGAATCAAGGTGATCGCGGTTAAACTCCCTCAGGGTGTCTATGTCCTCAACTTCCTGGACGGCAAGCACATCCACACCCATTTGTTTGATCCGCTTGGCGACCAGTTCGGTATCTTTTTTGTTCTTAGCCTTTACGAGTTTACCCCTATATGTGCGGATTTTAAATGTATCCTCCGAGCCAAATTCGTACTTGAATTCGCTTTCCACATTGGTATCGTTATCCTGAATGGCATCGATCTCGCCCTTGAAATTGTAACGTGAGAACAGATTGTTCACGTTAAAGGTCCCCACTTTAATGATGGTTGGCATTTTAATAGCCTCCTTTTTGGGTTAGTGGTTATTTGAGTTTAGTTCTTTATCTTAGCAAAACCCATATATTCGCCTCCCTGAAAAAGGTTAAAGTACACCCCAGGCTGCATTCTGCAGTCTGAAGTTATTCCAGGCTCGCCCCTGGCTAATTAGAAAATTTTAAAATACCAAAAAGCCTACCGTCATAAAAAAGACAGTTTCAATGGAATATTTAATATGAAGAGAAAAGTTTGTCAAGTAAAAAATTCAGATATCAAATCGCAATTTTCACACTAAAGCGCAGTGGAAGTTTCTGTAATTATGTAACTGGTAGAAGTCAAGCGGGCTCCCCTCAAATTCCCATATATCCAGCTGCATATCAGTTGACCTTTTCCTTTGCCCAGCTTTCGGCAGTCTCAACAAGCTTTTTGCCTATTCCCTGCTTTCGGCTCCCCTGGGTTACTAAAAGACTCTGCAGATGTCCATACCTGCGGCACACTCTGGCCGGATCAGGCTTGTCCTCCCGAACATAAACTTCCGGCAGCCCTACTGGCTTTTGATTTACTTGTGCCAGGAAGATTTCTGCGTCTTTATTATTTATGATCTCTGTGAGCTTGGCTTAAAGCTCTGAACAATCGTAATTTGCTGGATCGCCTTAACTTCTTAATCTATCCGGAACCCCGCGTACGTGAAACTCGTGAAATTCTATATATAGCCTGCAAAGAACTTTCAGGTCTTGTTCGTCTGCCAATCTTATCTTAACATCATTCATAGTCCGTTGCCTGCATGCAAGAGACTAAGAATTTGACGCTTTAGTGGTTTTCGTGCGGTTCTTAAACTCTGTTATGGATCCAATGGTTTTTCTCAGGAGGATCTCGGAATGCCCGGGCACTATGTAGTCTTTCAGCTCACCGATGACCTCATATCCCAGTCTCTGGTAGAGCCTCTGGGCTTTTTCGTTGAATGAGGAGACGCACATAAACACGTTTGGAGATTCACTGAATATTCTGTCCTCGATAAACTTTATTAACTTACTTCCGATTCCCTTATTCCTCCATTCCGGCTTGACCGCAATGGTCTGAATGTAACCTACCAGGGCGCCACGCATGATAAGAATAGTGAAACCGACAATTTCGCCCTGTACTAAAACTATGTATATTTCTCTTGAGGGATCACTCAGCGTTTTGATTACACTATGGTAAGTTCTACGCAGAGTTATCCACGGCTCAGAACTTACCATAAGCTTAGCACATACCTCTGCCTCATCGGGATGGCGAAGCTTTCTGATTTCAACTTCCATATCTTTTGAGCTTTCCGACATGATCCTTTTCCCTCCGGCTTATCTTAGCTGACTGAAACGTCGTCGGTGTCAAGAATTTTTCAGCACTCAACTCTCCAGCATTCTCTCCCGGATCATCTGCACAGGGATAGAGCCATAGCTTATAAGTCTGTCGTGAAATTCCTTTAAATTGAAAACTTTACCTTTTGCTTTTTTGTAATCCTCTCTTAATCTCAGGATCTCCAGCTTGCCCAAATTATAGGACATTGGATAGGTGGGCATATAACAATAAAACCGGATCTCTCCTTCGGCTCTGATGGGGTCCAGTTTTGCTATTTTCACCAGCATCTCCACTGCCTGCTTGAAGCTCATCCTTCCGGTGTTCAGGCTGGCATCAATTACCACCCTGCAGGCACGCAAAAGCTGATTTTTCAGCTGGAATAATCGGGTTTGGGGGCTTTTGAAAAATCCCTGTTCATACATCATCTGCTCGCAGTAAAGGGCCCACCCTTCGGCAAAAAGGGGAGTGCCCATTTGACGCCTGACCTTTGATTTTAACTTACCGCTATCGGTTAGTTGAATATGATGTCCGGGATAACATTCGTGTACAGAGGTCACCCCAATCCCATAAACGCTGTGTCCCTGTAATTGTTGCTCCTGTTTTTCGGGTGGCAGTTTTTCATTTACCGGAGTGATCCACAGAAACCCTCTTTTCCTTTTCTCGAATCTATCCGGCGGCATGTATGCAGCCAAGGGAATATTATGTCTGTTGAAAATAGGGGTTTCGATTACAGACAGGGTCTCCTTTTTGGGAATGGTGACCAGATCCTTTTTTCTGACAAATTTTCTGGCTCTTTTTACCTCTTTTCTGTAAAATCCAAGCAGATTCTCTTTGGCAGGATGCTTCTTTCTCAGGTCCTGGTGAATCCCAGCCCAGCTCTTTTGGGGATCGATCTTTCTGGCCAGAGCTCTCATCTCGGCCTGAGTGTCTTTGATAATCCGATTTCCAATTAATAGCAGATCATCTGCTGTGTAGGGAAGCTGGTGTTTGGTCTTGAGAAGGAAATTGAAAATCCTCTTCCCCACTGCGAAGTCGCCTTTTGATCTGGGAAGAAGTTTATCTTTGAGAAACTTTTCATAATCTTCAAAGGCGGAAATCGCCTTCCCGTTGGCAGCCAGAAGTTCTTTTTTAAGGCGAGGGACTTTTTCGGCAAATTGAGGAATGGTCTTTTTGAGGTATTCCTTTCCGCCAGCTGTTGTGTCTATTGCGATCTGGGTCCAGATCAGGGGTATGTTTTTTCCTCTTTTAAGATTATTCTCTCCCTCTTTCATCAGACGGGGAATCTGTTTTAGTCTTGCCAGAACGGACTTCATCCTCCGGGATAGGGGAGCGAAATCACGCATGATCAGAAAAAAACAGCCTCTCAATGCAGTTTGCGGATACATCAAGCCGGACCTGCTGAACCAGCGTATCCTCTCTTGCTCTGCGATCTCGACCTCAAGGGAATTTCTTAAAATTCTTAAGTCGATCTCCTCATTTTTGTTGAGCTTGGCTTTTCCTTTTTGGACGTCCGAATAAAATCTATTCAATTTCTTGAAATACCCTTTTGATTTTTT
>JBARPA010000395.1:0-1516 GCA_049642665.1 Candidatus Zixiibacteriota bacterium | reverse complement strand
GCGGATTCTGAGCTGGTTGCCATAACGGTTAATGATGTAAATAGATCACCGGTATTGGATTCCATCGGAGCAAAGAGTGTAGATGAGATACAGACCTTAGAGTTTAGAGTATCAGCTTCAGATCCAGATGGAGATGCTCTTACTTTATCAGCGGAGAACGTTCCCACTAATGCCACCTTTGTGGACTCAGGCAACGGAGCGGGATCATTTACCTTTGATCCGGACTACACTCAGGCTGGACTTTATAATGTGACTTTCATAGCCTCAGATGGAACTCTGGCAGATTCTGAATTGGTTGCTGTTACAGTGAATAATGTCAATCGTTCTCCTTTGGTAGATGCAGGATCAGATCAGTTAAACGTTGATGCTGGTAGTTTGGTGACTCTGGATGGTTCTGGATCTTATGATCCGGACGGTGACTCGATCGGTTATCATTGGGTTCAGATATCAGGGTTATCAGTAGTCTTGTCAGACACCAATGCAGTAAATCCCACATTTACTCCGAGCGTTAAGGGTAATTATGAGTTTGAGCTATTGGTGGATGATGCTTCGTTGGTAAGTTTTCCCGATACAGTGCTGGTATCGGTAGCCAATCAGGCACCGGTACTGGATTCCATAGGAGGGAGATCCGTAGATGAAGGACAGGCTCTTGAGTTTAGGGTGAGTGCCACAGATGCTGATGGAGATTCGATAATATTAAGTTCTGAAGACGGTCCTGCTAATGCGGCTTTTGTGGATTCGGGCAATGGGGCTGGATCATTTAGCTTTAACCCGGATTATAACCAGGCAGGAATATTTAACGTAACCTTCATTGCTTCAGATGGATTATTAGCTGATTCAGAATTGGTTGCTATAACGGTTAATGATATAAATAGGTCACCGGTATTGGATTCCATAGGGACCAAATCAGTGGATGAGGCACAGACCTTAGAATATAGAGCATCAGCTTCAGATCCGGATGGGGATGCTTTGACTTTATCAGCAGAGGATGTTCCTACTAATGCAACGTTTGTAGATTCGGGCAACGGAGCGGGTTCATTTAGCTTCAGTCCAACCTATGATCAGGCTGGGGTATATAATGTAACCTTCATAGCTTCTGATGGTTCTTTAGCTGACTCAGAGCTGGTTGCCATAACGGTAAATGATGTTAATAGATCTCCCGTTTTAGATTCCATCGGAGCTAAGAGTGTGGATGAGGCACAGGCCTTAGAGTTTAGAGTATTAGCCACAGATCCGGATGGAGATGCTCTTACTTTATCAGCGGAGAACGTTCCCACGAATGCTGCCTTTGTAGATTCTGGTAATGGAGTTGGATCATTCACCTTTAATCCAACCTATGATCAAGCAGGGATATACAATGTAACTTTCATAGCCTCAGATGGTACTTTAGCGGATTCTGAGCTGGTTGCCATAACGGTTAATGATGTAAATAGATCACCGGTATTGGATTCCATCGGAGCAAAGAGTGTAGATGAGATACAGACCTTAGAGTTTAGAGTATCAGCTTCAGATCCAG
>JBARPA010000394.1:0-3023 GCA_049642665.1 Candidatus Zixiibacteriota bacterium | reverse complement strand
GACCAGGAGGGAAATCCACAAAGGGAAGGTTTTAACAAGTCCAATTTCTATGGCTGGTGGTGGGGGATTCCTGTGACCTCTACTGATCCTTTGCTCTCCTATAAATTGGCTCGCTTTATTACCAACCATCAGAATCAGATCCAGGAATGCACCCGATTCGGTATGTTTCCGATTAGAAAGGATATTTTGGATAACATAGGGGATGCTTTTGATTCTGAGTGGAAACAGAGGGTTTTCGAGGTTACCAGGACCCAGTTTGAAAAAGGAACGGAGAACATTCCCAATGTTTCCCAGTGGCCCCAGATTCAGAAAAACTATCTGGACGCCTGGTATGATATTGCGGTAATCCAACACAACCCTCAGAGGGAAACAATTATTAAAGGGTTGGAAAAATATGCCCGGATCAATAAAAATCTCCTCTCTTTTCCATCAACTGAAAGATAATTTCTTAATTCTGATAATCCTCATCCCTGCGCTTTTGTATCTTTTCGCCTTTTTAGTTCTGGTGCTCTCCTATCTTTTCTCCCAATCTTTTTCCTCAGGCCTGCCTTTTTTGGCTATGTGGGAAGATCCTGAATTCAAAAAGGCACTGGTGCGAACCTTATGGTTTGTTGGCCTTGGTACCCCCCTTCAGCTTCTGGCGGGTTTGATCCTGGCTCTTCTGGTTTATAAAAGTTTTACAGGAGTGGGCATAATAAGAAGCATCTATATGCTTCCCATAGCCATTCCCGCACTGGTTACTGCAATAACCTTGAATATCCTTTTCTCCTATCCTTTTGGACATGCCAATGATCTCCTTATGGGTAGACATTCTTTCTTTCCCCAGATCATAACAACTCCCATAAACTGGGGCGGCTCTGAATTTCTGTCATTGATGCTGGCTCTATTGGGCAAGGTTTGGCGGGATATGCCTATCTCCATGCTTATTATTCTGGCAGGTCTTCAGGGCATCGAAAATGAGGAATATGAGGCAGCCCAGACCTTAGGAGCATCCGGCTGGCAGCAGTTCAAATATATAACCCTGCCCCTTTTGACTCCGGCCATTATGACCGTCCTGATATTGCGTTCCATCGAATGCTGGAAGGAATTTATCTTTCCTTTCGTTATTGCACCCTCATATCCCGTATTGGGCGTTTTAATTGAAAGGCTATACCATGCTGAACAGAATCCCCAGGCCGGAGCTGCTGTGGCATTATTTCTGGTGATTTTGATCGCTTTAACCGCAGGTATTTTTTCTTATGGAGCCAACTTTATAAGAAAGAGATTAATAAGAGTATAAAAAAGATGTACCTGGGAAAAATACTAAAAATATTGGTCATATCCATTGTTCTTTTCTTCATCCTCTTCCCTATTTTCGTCCTGGTCAAATATTCCATCTCGGACAGGGAAAGCATAATCACCGGTGGAAAATATCCGGAGCCCTTCTGGCCATTTAGTGTGGATCTGGAGATTTTTAATATCTTATTCGGGCGAAAAGATTTTCTTCTAGCAGGGTTGGCCAGCCTGGAGATCGCGTCCCTGACCGTGCTTTTCTGTTTAGTTTTGGGAGCGCCAACAGCTTTTGCCCTGGTCAGGTTCAAAATCCCGGGAATCGGGGTGATTTTGTTTTTCCTTTTATCGGTTCGTCTATTTCCTGACATCTCCGCTGTGATCCCGGTAGCAGAGCAGCTTCTGAGAAAACCATTTTCCCATCTGCCTTCGGTAGTATTAGTGGCATTGGCTCACACCCTATTAGCATTACCTTATACCATTTACATCGCCCAGGGAGTTTTCGAGACCATACCCCGGGATTTAGAGGAACAGGCTCAGGTCCTGGGCGCAAAAAGATCTTATGCTTTCTTGAGGATTCTGATTCCCCTAGCACTGCCCGGTTTAGCTGCCGCAGCCATCTATACTTTCTTTTTATCTTGGAATGAATTTATCTTTGCCTACTTCCTGATGTTCAAGGAAACCACAGTGTCCTTGCCGGTATATTTATTGAGAATCTTAAGCTGGGCACCACAAAAGAATTTCATAACCGCAATATCTTTGATGATCTCCGTCCCGGTGATTATCTTTACTTTCCTGGTGCAAAAGTATATGCGAACAGGATTAACCGCAGGTGCAGTGAAACAGTGAAATATGAGGTAACAATTGGCACAGGCAAAATTTGAAAACCTGACCAAAAAATTTGGTGAAGTTATTGCAGTTGATAATCTCAACCTGGAGATAGAGGACGGGGAATTCGTCACCTTAGTGGGTCCCTCTGGCTGCGGTAAATCCACAACCTTAAGGCTTTTAGCTGGATTGGAAAAGCCGACCTCCGGCTCAATTTACATCGATGAAAAAAAAATCGACCATCTACCTCCTCAGAAACGAGAGCTATCAATGGTTTTTCAATCCTACGCCCTTTTCCCGCATATGAGCGTTGAGGCAAAT
This sequence comes from Candidatus Zixiibacteriota bacterium, assembly GCA_049642665.1. Classification (GTDB taxonomy): domain Bacteria; phylum Zixibacteria; class MSB-5A5; order MSB-5A5; family SM23-73-2; genus CAYURP01. The sequence goes on along the minus strand of JBARPA010000394.1, from coordinate 605 downwards.
ATTGCGTTCGGGTTGAAGATCAAAAAGAAGTCTCCGGAAGAGAAAACAGAAAAAATTAAGTGGGCTTTAAAACTTTTAGGACTCTCCGGCTTGGAAAAAAGAATACCCAGGGAGCTTTCCGGAGGACAAAGACAAAGAGTGGCATTAGGAAGGGCACTGGTGCTTGAGCCAAAGATTTTACTTTTAGATGAGCCCCTGTCCAACCTGGATGCCAAACTCAGGCTCAAGATGAGAACAGAGTTAAAGAGATTACATAAAAGAATAAAGACCACCATTCTCTATGTAACCCACGACCAGGCAGAAGCCATGACCTTAAGTGACAGGCTGGCAGTTATGAAAGACGGAATGATACTCCAGCTTGGATCGCCACAGGAGATCTACTCCAGGCCAGCTGACCTTTTCACCGCAGGTTTTATAGGAAGCCCGCCAATGAACTTTCTGCCAGGAGAGCTTTTCCCGTTCATTCAAGGAAAAGACATAATAGTGGGAGTCAGGCCAGAGGACTGGGATATTTCCTTGAAGCAAATACCTGAAGGAATCAAGGGCAACACCACAGTCATCGAGACCTTGGGATCTGATGAATATCTCTATGTTGAGGTCGAAGA
>JBARPA010000393.1:0-1550 GCA_049642665.1 Candidatus Zixiibacteriota bacterium | reverse complement strand
GTCATTCTCTGTTCGGTCTGCGGATATTTGCCTTGTTGAGTGGAGCAGCTGCCGTATTTTTAGTCGGCCATCTGGTACGTCGTTTAGGGGGAGGCCGATTCGCCCAAGGATTGGCCTGCCTGGCTATGCTCATCACCCCGGTTTTTCTGCGGGTTGGCAACCTCTTTTGCATCACTGCCTTTGAACTTCTTTTCTGGATTCTCGGATATTATATCATTGTGAGAATAATCCAGGAAGACCGACCCTGGTTGTGGTTATGGTTGGGTTTGGTGGTGGGACTTGGATTGTTGACCAAACTCTCCCTGCTCTTTTTTGTGTTCGGATTGGTGATGGGATTGCTCTTCACCGATATGAGGAAACATTTTAAATCACTCTATCTATATGCAGCCGGAGGTATTGCTTTTCTAATCTTTCTGCCCAATATTCTCTGGCAAATCAAACAGGGATGGCCGACTATTTTATTTATTATCAATTTGAATAAAAATCTGATGGAAGGGATATCTCTGTTTCAGTTTATCGCGGGTCAGTTTTTATACATGCATCCCCTAAATGCCGTGATATGGATAGCCGGTCTGGTCTTTTTTTTCAGTAGAAAAGGAAAGTCATACCGTCTGTTCGCCTATCTCTGGATATCCGTTTTTGTGCTTTTGATGATTTCTAAAAGTAAGATCTACTATCTTGCCCCGGCCTACCCCTGCCTTTTTGCTGGAGGAAGCATTGCCCTGGAAAATTGGCTTCATCGCCGGGGTAAAAAATGGTTACGCTATACAGTGGTTACTGTGCTGGCAGGGGGTGGAATTGCCCTGATGCCGCTTTCAATTCCCATGCTTCGCATAACAACCACAGAGCAGTATGTGGATACTATCACCTTTGGTGCTTTTGAAAACATCTATGAATTGACCGGAGATTTACGGGGTATGTTCGGCTGGAGAGAACGGGTGAAGGGGGTAGCAGAAGTTTACAATAGTTTACCTGAAGGAGAAAGGCAGAGAACTATTATCTTAGCGGCAGGGTATGGGGATGCAGGTGCAGTGGACTATTTTGGAAAGCCATTAGGCTTGCCTGAGGCCAGATCACTTTCCATGTCCTATTGGCTGTGGGGGCTTCCCGATGGACCGATTGAAACTGTAATTGGTATGGGTTTTTCAAAAAAGTCGATGGAAGGTGTGTTCCATGAAGTAGAGCTGGCAGCAGAAATCGAACTTGTACACGTTAATCCCTGGGAGACCCCTTTCCCCGTAACAATCTGCCGACAACCCAAGGATTCGCTACAGAGTATATGGAACAGGAATCGGCCCTGGTGATGGTATATTATATGATTTATAAACAAAATGGATCAAAAATCGCATTCGCTTCTAACTGGAGTGGGAATTATGATATATGGGTCGTTTCCGTTTCAGAAGGAGAACAGGAGCAACTGATTTTTCATGAAACTGATGAAGACCTTGCCCGCTGGTCCCCGGAATTTTAAAAATCGGTTGAATTGAATCCCCAGAACACGAATGCAAAAGAGATGTTGAAAAACTAGAGAAAAAATAGATCGATATGAG
>JBARPA010000392.1:0-1876 GCA_049642665.1 Candidatus Zixiibacteriota bacterium | reverse complement strand
CATATAGAGATATCCACGATAAGAGTTAATGGCTTATCACCGTAGGACTCAATCGTTATATCTAGATCTGTTATTTGTTTTGGATCAAACTTTTTGAAAATAATATTTCGAGCAGCATCCTCAGCTGAGTCACATACTGTTTCCAATTCTTGTTCTGTTGGTGATCTATTAAGCTTAACATATTCGCTTTCCGAAACTTTCACTCAGCTATATTATTTGGATTAGCACGCACTATCCGAATTTGCCTTGAAGCTTTTGCTGCAATTCAGTAAGTCTAGTTCGCGTTCTTTCTTCTTGTTTACCAAGAACTGTCACACGGGTTTCAGTCAATTCTCGTCTCTCTTTGAGTTCATCCAATAGTTTTTGTCTTTCACTCTTTATCAGTATGTTTCCAATATTATTATAGACAGTTGCACCCTCGGCAGATTTTTCAAGTTCACTAGACGCTTTCTCAATCTCCGCCTTTTCAAGTTCAAGCTGTTGTTTCTGAGTTACAACTGCTTGAAGTGTTTGTTGAAGCTGTTGAAGTCTCGTAAGTTGTTCTCTGATCTCTGGTGGAAGTTCCGGTTCTTTTTCCAATTATCTGTCATCTCCGAATGTATGATTACGGCTTATGCTTTAACAACCTTATATGAATCTAACTGAAGTTACAAAAAATCTGTTTAAAAGCGCGTTAAGACATGTTATGAAAATCCAAATGCGTATTAAAGATTGAATAGTTTCTATTGCGTATTATTCGATTTGGGTAGAAAATTTACAATAGCCCCTATAGAAAATAGCAAAATTGCACCCATGAAGAATATGAAGATTCTATAGAACACCAGGCGTGAGCTTAAGGGTTCCAGTAACAATAGAAACAGTCTATAACTAGCTAGAAGCCAAATCATATTTGCTAAAAAGTGAAAAACTAGAGATGACCTCCTTGACAATCCACAAATTATCGTCCCGTCGATAGTAAACAGAATTCCTAAAAAGATTGGAAAAACCACAGTACTGCTATACAATGGAATATCAGTTTCACTTGTATTTCCTTCCAGAAATAATAACTCATTCACATTATAGGCAGAATACATTATCAGCATTGCACCGATAACTAAAGCCGTTATTCCAACACTGTTCTTCAAATTCATTTAGATTTAATCCCCAAAAATGCTTTACAGATAGTTTGCTACACTATTCAAGAACAGTTTAGCAATCGCTATTTACGATAATTCGTTTTTTTATTCCTTCAGCAATTCTTTTCCAAGCTAGTAAGACTCTCAAATTAGAGTTTAGTGTGGCCCTCAGAGAAGGAATATCTTCTGCACTTATGTGCATTATTAATTCTCGTTTTTGTACTTTAGTTCTCACTAGTGCTTTCTTATTCGGCTGATGTTTTTGGTCTACCACTATTGCTTGATGAATAGCCTGTAAACTTTTGGCTGAATCGAATGGAATAACTATATCTGCCTTCAAAGTTTTTTCAATACGATTCAAACCCAATCACCATTTAAGTTCTTTAATTATCATTTCAAATCTTTCGATTCTTCTTGTTTTCAGATTTACAATAGAAAGCATCAAATCATTGTTATCTTTCCTCGATATATTCAATGAGAATTCACAAATTTTGTCATCATTTTTTATTATTGGTATCTGGAGGAAATCAGATAACAATTCTACGAATTTAATATCTTGTTTTGAAGTGATTGTAAGACATTGTAACTTTATTCTTTTACCTTTTTTTGAATTAGGGAAATATCTAACATGCCGTACAATCAGAGTTGGATTAGAACTTTCAAGTTGAGTCTCTTGTCTACGCATGAGTTCTATTTGGATAGGACTGTTAAACCCTCTATATACCATAATTAGACGTGTAACGTCAGAATCGTACATGTTG
>JBARPA010000391.1:0-9685 GCA_049642665.1 Candidatus Zixiibacteriota bacterium | reverse complement strand
GGTTATACCGGTCAGACTCCTCAGATTTTCTTTGAGACCATTGTGGAATATGCTGATAAGCTTAACTTCTCCAAACCTTTTTTCATCCACGCAGACCACCTCACGGTGAAGGACACCTCTCAGGGTGCTTTTGATTCCGCAAAGGAGTTGATTCGAGCCGAGCTTCAGGCAGGATACACCTCTTTTGCCATTGATGCCTCATTCAACCAACTTCCGGATAACACGGATATTACCATAAAATTAGCCCAGCCCATAGTGGAGATGGGTCTGGGTTTGGAGGTGGAGGTGGGCGAGATAAAACATACCGGGGCGGAAGGCACAATCACCACGGTAGAAGAAGCTACTACCTTTATCTCGGGATTGGCAAAGGGAAAAGTCCATCCTGATCTTTTGGCTATAAATAATGGATCCAAGCACGGCAACTATCTGGAAGGGGAGAAGATATCCATCGATCTGGAAAGAACCAAAGAGATCTATGATCATATAAAAAATCGCGGAGTTTGTATAGCCCAGCATGGGATAACCGGTACCCCACTTCACCTGGTTGGGAAATTTGCAGATTATGGGATTCGCAAAGGAAATGTGGGAACTGAATGGCAAAATATAGCCTATGAATTCTTACCTGAGGATCTTATGGCTCAGATGAGAAAATGGGCTGAAACCAACCAAAAGGATATGAAATTTACCACCAAGGAGTTTAAAAAGGAGATAGACTCTATTCCCGGAAAAAACTCTAAGCAAATAGAGGATAGGGCTTATCAAACTGCCTCAGAGTTTATCCAGGCTTTCAGAGCCAAAAATCTGGCATCTCTGGTTAAAAAGAAGCTTTCTGAAAGGTAGTTCTGTGCTAAAAAAGTTCATTAAAATCTCTTGACAAATCAAGAACTTTTGGTATTTTATCGTAAATACAAATGAGGAGAAGCCTATAGATAAATAGTTAAAGAGTTATTTTTGGAAAATTAGGAATTTCTGAGATTCTGAGATGTTCAAAACTCTTTGACTATATATAGGTTCAGATAGCCGAGTGGAAATCATACTCGGTTTTTTTTGTGGAGAAGATGAAAGAAACTCTAATCATAGCTACTCTTTCCATAAGTTTAATCCTGGGAGTTAGATCGGGTTTGTCCTCTGAATATGATGATATTCAAGTGCTTCAGTCAGATTTTAATGGAGTAACTCTCAGGTACAGCCCCTCAAACCTCTTAAAGGAAGAAAAAGTCATTGAGAATCAGCTTTTTCATAAGGTTGGGATTGCCAAATGCCCCCTGGCTCAGAGCCCCGGGGAACCTCAACTCCCAATGCGAATTGTCATGCTGGGAGTCCCTTTGGGATGTGAGATTAAAGCTTCAGTTTTAAGCTGGGATTACTCCGATTTAAAGGATTTCAATATCCCTCCGGTTCCCCAAATAGAGCAGTCAGAGGATCCTTTAGAAGATAGAATTTTTTACAGAAAAGATGAGAATATCTATGGGCAGAATAGATTTCTGCCAGAGGAAAACATACTTCTGGAAACACCAAGATTTATAAGAGATCAGAGGATTGTAAGGTTGAAGATATTTCCACTCCAATTTAACCCGGTCACAAGGTTGCTCAGAAGAATGGATTCAATTACCATAAGGGTTGATTTCGTGGGAGGTAGCAAGCCGGATCAAGGAGTTGCGGAAAGCCAGTCTTTCGAGAGGGTTTTTCAGAACATACTTTTAAACTATCAATCCTCAAAAAATTGGAGAAGATCGCTCAAGATGGATGCCGCCCTTATGAAAATGGAGAAAAAAAAGCCAGAAGATGAGATTAATCCTTTTGGCTTTTCAGATCAATGGTATAAGATCGTGATCGGAGAGGATGGTATATATAAAATCGGGGAAAAAGAGCTGAAGGCGGCAGGAGTCGATGTGGAGAGTTTAGATCCCGGAGAGATTCGGATCTTTAACGGAGGTGGCCGGGAGCTTCTTTTGGATCCCTCGGCTGAGCAGCTCCAGCTAAGGGAGCTTCCCGTTTATGTTCGGGGAGAGGATGACGGCAGCTTTGAACAAGAGGATTACATTCTATTCTATGGCTGGGGAGTAAATAATTGGGAATATGATACCACCCAACATCAATACGACTTTTACATTCACCACTATACCACCCAAAATATTTATTGGCTAACCTTATCCGGGGATTTTCCTGATTCTGCTAAGAGGATGGAGGAAAAGGATGGAAGCTTAGTGGAGCCACAGCCCTTTGTCCCTTGGAAATTCAAATCCAGAATCCATCTGGAGGAGGAAAACACCCTGTATATGAGCTCCTCCGGACATTATGCAGATTTTTTTAACTGGTATTGGGAACAGACCAGCTCCACCACCAAATACTTCTCCCTTCGGGGAGTAGTGCCCGATGATTCGGCTGAAATAAAAGTGAGAGCCACGTCCTCCTTACCAACTATAACCATCAATGATCAAAAAGCTACAACCATCCAAGCTTCCGGTTGGATTACCAAAGCCCATACCACAGCTTTAAGCTCCGGTCTGAATAAGATTGAAGTTGATTTCTCTGGCAATTGCTATGTTGACTGGTATGAGGTGGAATACTGGAGGGAGTATGTTGCCTATGATAACCGGCTTCTTTTCGAATCCCCCGACACCTCGGGTGTTGTGGAATACAGGATTTCGGAGATAACCGAAGATGTTATGCTTTTCGACATCTCGGATAGATTTGCAGTCAAAAGGGTAATTGATTTTTCAACCCTGCAGGATTCCCTGAAATTTCAGGATCAGCTGGATACCCGGGAAAAACTCACATACTTTTTAGCAGATCAGGATAATTTCAAATCGCCAGAGGATATATTATCGGACGAAAAATCCCTCCTGCGGGATACAACTTCTGCTGATAATCAAGCTGATTTTCTGATAATAACCCATCCGGATTTTTATGAACATCTTCATGCTCTTGAGGAGTTCAGGGAAAGTTATAACCAGTTGAAGGTAAGAATTGTGGACGTGCAGGAGATCTACGATGAGTTCTCCTGGGGTCTTTATGATCCTTTGGCCATAAGGGAATTTTTAAAATTTGCCAATAGATATTGGCTAAAACCGTCTCCTTCCTTTTGCCTTTTGGTGGGAGATGGTAACTATGACTATAAGAGGAACCGTTATTCGGAGGCCTTTAACTGGATTCCACCATTTGCTGCTGACCGCTCGGTCTCCGACGAAAACTATGTCTATTTTAGTAAATATGGTTATCTGGATTCTGACACCACCGAAGGAAGCCTGAACATGATCATCGGACGATGGCCGGTTAAGACTATGCCGGAATTGGAGGCGATCTTGGATAAAGTGATCAACTATGAGGAAATCCCCAATTTTGGTGCCTGGAGAAATCTGATCACGCTGGTAGCAGATGATGAATATAACGGGGGCGACTCTGAAAACATTCACACCAAGGATACCGAAACTCTGGGTGAGTATCATGTCCCTTCCTCTTTTAATCTGAATAAGATCTATCTGATGGAATATCCCTTTGATCAGTTGAATAATAAACCAGCAGCGACAGAGGACATAATTCAGGCTTATAATACCGGTTCATTGTTGATCAACTGGATGGGACATGGTAATCGGCATCAGTGGTCACATGAGAAGGTCTTCCGCAGATCAGAGGATATACCCCGACTGAAAAACAAGGACAAACTTCCTTTGGTTTATACTGCCTCCTGTAACATCGCTTTGTTCTTCGAGCCCTTAGCTGAGGCTATGGCCGAGGATCTGCTGAGAGCTCAGGATAAAGGGGCAATAGCCGTGATCTCAGCCACCTACTTGGTTTTTCCTGGCCCCAATGCAGCCCTGAATAACAAGGTCTTCGATCTGCTTTTGTATAGCGACTCCCTGACTGTGGGGGAGGCGCTTTACGTCGCCAAGCTCCTGCGTCAGCCCAACTCCAATGATCGACAGTATATACTCATGGGTGATCCCCTTACCCGCTTGGGTGTACCTGAATTTGCGGTAAACATAACCGAAATCTCCTCAGATACACTTACCGCTTTAAGCCTTTTAAGTTTTGAAGGGGAGGTTTCAGACCGGGAGGGGAATCCACAAAATTTCAACGGCATAGCTAAGATTTTGGCTTTTGACTCGGAGGAAAAGAAATCCCATCAAATGCCCAATGGGGAGGGTGTTCCTTACGATCTTCCGGGCAGGGCAATTTTTCGGGGGAACGCTCAGGTAGTAAATGGAAAGTTTAACTCAAGTTTTGTGGTGCCTAAAGATATCAGCTATGGCGGAAGCAACGCCAGGATAAGCATCTATATCTGTGACCAGTTCACGGATGGAGCAGGGTCACTGGATTCTTTGGTGGTGTACGGATCGGATCCTACAGTGGTGGATACTGCTGGTCCGTCCATAAATATGACTCTTTCCAGCCAGGACGATTTTCGGAAGGGAAATGGGGAGATGAAAATAGAGCTCTCTGACTCTAACGGGATAAACCTGACCGGTGAGTTGGGTCACGGGATAACCTTGGTAGTGGATGGGGATTTCCAACACTCTATTGATCTAACCGATTTTTTTGAGTATTATCAGGATGAATATCAGAGAGGATCGGTTGTCTATCCCCTTCCCCATATCACCAAAGGAGAGCATTCCCTCTGGCTGAAAGCCTGGGATAATTTTAATAACTCCACTTTGACGGAGGTTGAGCTTAACCTCTTATCCTCTGAAAAGCTGGAGATTAGCGATGTGATGAACTATCCTAATCCCTTCTCCGATTCCACCTACATCTGCTATAATGTTTATGGGATAACCAGGAAAATCCAGATTAAAATCTTCACCCTATCTGGAAAGTTGGTAAAAGAGATTGTGCCTGAATCCGGTGAAACTGGATTTCATTCCATCCTCTGGAATGGTGAGGATCAAAATGGGAATAGGGTGGCTAATGGGGTTTATATATACAAAGTAATAGCGGATAACGAGAGTCAAAAAAAGACCCAGGCTTATGGGAAGGCGGTGGTGATGCGGTAAGACTTGAGGTTTTTTTATAACTTGCCGAATTAAAGAAATGAAATTATATTAAAAAGATTTATCTGTCTAAAATGGAATTATGGAGGAGAAAATGAGGAAGATAATTTTAATTTCGCTCGTGGGGATTCTTCTGTCTTTGAGCTGGGGGAGCAATGCCAGGGGAGTAAGTGAAGCTGGGGTTTTGTTTCTAAGGCTTCCTGCTGGCGCCAGGGCTGCCGGGATGGGTGAGGCCTTCATTGCCATCTCCGATGATGCCACCGCCACCCACTGGAATCCCGCAGGTTTGGGTAGATACCCCTTAAGTAGTGAGTGGCTGGAATATCATCCCGGTTCCGGATACCAGATCAAATCTATTGCTCTCAAGAAAAATGACCTTCCTGAAAAAAACTACATGATTTATGACATCTGGGCTATCACCTCAACCGACCTCTTATACTGGAATGGTGAGGTGTGGAGAAATCATCAGGTCTATTCAACCTCAGAGGACGAGACTTTAGGTGACCTTTTAAACAAGCTTTTCCCCGAGTTTGAAAAGGAAAGAGTGGATGAGATGGCCTATCAGGTGGCTTACGAGAATAATCTCATATCAAAAGATTCTCTGAGGAAAATAAGGGAAAGAATTGATCAAAGCCTAGAAGAGGAATATCAGAACAAAGACAAAATGGGCGACCTTTTTGATGCTTTTCTCCAGGCCTGGGATAGCTGTCTGGTGAACCAGAATAACCTTAAAAAATTGGTAAAGGATTTTGAAAACTCCGTCAGAGATGAGAAACTGAATTCCCAGGAAATGGATAATATCTCCATGATTCTGGAGACGGGTGTCAGAAGGAATTTAGAACCTGAAATCATAATTCCCTACAAAATGATCTTTCCAGATACCCTCACCTGTGTCGCTTCTCAAGAAGAGGAGATCTGGGTGGGAACCAAAAAGGGACTTTTCGGATATGATGGAAAAGCGTGGACAGCTCATAGCACTAAGGAGGGTATGTTCAGTGAGTTGATCACCCAGGTAGCTATTGGTCCGGATGGAGTTGTTTGGGTGGGAACTGACGTGGGAATAGCCCAATTCGATGGAAAAAGATGGTATTTCATTACTCCCTCGGGGATAAATGACTATTATGTTACGGACCTGGTGGTGAGAAAGAATAATGATATCTGGATGACAACCAGATACGACCTGGCCCATTTTGACGGAATGAACTGGATTCCTTATGTCAAGTATAAGGTGAGGGCTGGAGATACCTTGGAGAAAATTGTTCGGTCATTTTTAAGCACGGAAAGCAAAAGGGAGATTGAGGAAGCGGTCAAAATCATAAATAAGTATAACTCCATATCAGAAGAACTGACCACAGATCAGGAGATTAAGCTCCCCTATGATTTAGCAATTAAAGGTGAGCTCACAACTTTAGCTATAGGTAAAGACGGAGAGATCTGGATTGGAGGCACAAAGGGAGTCAAGAGGTTTGCTGATAAAAGATGGACTACCTTCGGTTACAGGCTTTACACCGCTGTGGAGGGAGATTCGGTGGAGAAAGTAGCTGCAAAACTTCTCAAAACAAAAGATCAGAAAAAAATTGAAAAATTCTCCCAGGATATTATGACATACAACAAACTTCAGGGCAATCAACTGGAATCCGGACAAAAAATCTACATTTATCATAATGCCGCTGGAAGCAGGATCCTTTCAATTAGTCCCAGCAGAGGGGATGAGGTTTTAGTGGGAACCGAATTTGGGACTTTGAGATTTAACGGGAAAGACTGGAGTCGCTATTATCATTCAGGTTTGGAGAAAGCAGGGAGCACCAAAATATTGCAAAGGGATGGAGAAGTGTGGTTTGCCATCCCGGACAAAATAGTGATTTATGCTCATGCCAGAAGGGAGCTCACCTTTATGCATGCTAATCTCTTGCCGGAATTAGCTTCGGATCTATACTATGAATATCTCTCCTATGTCCATTATATGAAAGGATGGGGTACCATAGGGGGAAATTTCACCTTCTTGAGCTACGGTGAGATAGTTCAAACCCATGAAAGCCCTGTACCCATAGGCACCTTCATGGCTTATGAGGGTGCTTTAAGCCTTAGCTATGGAACGCAGTTTAATCCCAATCTTGCCGTGGGACTCTCGGGTAAGGTGATCTTCAGCCATCTTTCTGATGTGGGAGCAGGACTAGAGAAAGGAACAGGAACTGGGACCTCATTTGCACTGGATGCCGGGGTGCTCTACAGAACGCCTTTCAGGCGTCTAACCCTGGCTGGTGCTTTAACCAACCTGGGTCCCAATATCTCCTACATAGATGCCCCTCAATCTGATCCTTTACCCAGAAATATAGCTGTGGGCTTTGCCTACAAGATATTCGATACCCCATATAACAAGTTGACCTTCTTGGGTGAGTTAAACAAGCAGCTGGTGGGGCTTAAGGAATCATTCGGGACTGAATTAAGTGAGGCCATAAGGAATGTGGGAATGGAATACTGGTACGGGACATTTGTGGCCTTAAGAGCCGGATATATTTATGATAAGGAGGGGGATATCAGAACCTTTACCTTCGGTGCCGGGCTGCAATATAACGTATTCCGATTTGACTTCGCCTATATTCCTGCATCGGAAAGACATGTCCTGGGAAATACTATGAGATTCTCCATGACCGCGAGATTTTAGCCCCAGAGATTATGAACTTTTTTATCAGACCGTTTCTGGGCGTTTTAACTCTCCTTCTTTTTCTCAATGGCTCCGCTTTAGCCGCCCAGAGAAAGATACTGTCCGTTCAAAGATGGAATAGACCTTTTGGAGAGGAAATCTCTCAATTCAAAAGCGGTGTCTCCCAGAGGAACCTGCTCAACCTGAAAAGGAAAGCCCCTTTTTCCCTCCCATACCTGGCCAAGGAATTAACTACTCCAAAAACAATTAAGATTTTAGCTATCCGGGTCCAGTTCAAAAAAGAGATCCCGGATGATCCCACCACAACCGGTGAAGGACAGTTTGACCTTCGGTCATATGAACAATTCTATCAGGAGGAGGAGCACATAATTGACCCGGCTCCGCATAATAGGGCATATTTTGAAGCGCATCTTGAGGCATGTAGCACCTACTGGAGTATTGCCTCCAAAGATAAACTTATTTTGAAATTTGACGTTTACCCCAAAGGTGATACAGCTTATACTCTCCCCTATACCATATCCCACTATGGGAGCATAGATTCAACTCCCAATCCCCAATTCTATCCGGTGGAACAACTGGACTCACTTTTCAAACATTCGTTTACCTTAGCCGACACCTCGTCTTTGGATGAGATCGATTTCTCAGGTTATGATTCCTATTTCCTTTTCCATGCCGGCTCGGACAGGCAGCACGATCTTGGTGAAATTGGAGTTGATCCCACACCCTCTGATCTATTCACCGGGTTTATTATGTTGGGAGAACCTGTGGAGGTCAAAGATACCCTTATCTGGGAAGGCCTGATCATTCCTGAAACTGCCTCTCAGGATAACAAGATCGCCGCCTTGAATTCCATAATAACCCACGAATTTGGTCATCAGCTGGGATTACCGGATTTTTACAATACCCGAAACTTCTTCACCCAGGTGGGAGATTTTGCCCTGATGGACAATTTCGCCCAGAACGTTGGAGTGGAGCTGGACAGCTGTTACACCATGGTTACCGGAGTTTTACCTGTTTATCCCTGTGCCTGGTCCAAAGCTTTTCTTGGTTTTGCGGAACCGGTTCAGATCACCAATCAACAGAACATTAAGCTTTTCGCCTCAGAATTGGAGGACGATAAAATTCAACTAATTAAAATTCCCATCAACTCGGAGGAGTACTTTCTGATTGAAAACAGGCAGATCGATCTGGATGGGATAGATATACCTTATCTTCAGGCCGATCCTCAAACCGGAGTTGTCCTGGGCTTAGCTGAAACGGGTCTGAGTTCGGAAAGAGAATATGATTATCTTTTGCCCGGCTCGGGTATTCTGATCTTCAGGGTGGATGAGGGTGTGGCTTATCTGGACGTGGATTCGGACGGGGTTCCCAACTTCTGGGACAACAAATTACAGTGGGATAAGGATCGCAAGTTTTTGACCCTGGTGGAGGCCGATGGGATTATCGATTTTGGCGGCAATTACTATACCGGGTTCGGAGATCAGGAGGATATGTTCTACCAGGGAAACCAATCTGAGTTCACCCCTTACACCTATCCCAGCACCCGGAGCAGCAACAAGGCTTTTACTCATATCTGGATCACAGATATCGACGAGTCCGATCTGGAGATGTCATTAAACATTAAATCTGACTGGTATCAATCGGGCTGGCCCCAGAAGATCATCCCTCACCAGAATATTAAATCCCTGACCTATGCGGACGTGGAAAATGACGGCAGTATCGAGATATTCGGAGCAGCGGACAGGTTTCTTTATGCCTGGAGATCTAATGGTGAGAACCTTATTCCCAATCCCAATTATGCCTTTGATGTCGAGCTGAACGGGGATACAACTTTTTATCCTTTAGCTTTTTTTGACATATTAGATACAACTCTGGTGGGCACTCCCACCTTAGGGGATGTGGATGGGGATGATACACTGGAAGTGATCTCTGCAACGGTTGATGGTAAAGTTTACTGTTGGGAACCGGTTGATTTGAATAACGATTCCCTGGCAGATTTAAAAGCTGGGTTCCCCGTGGACTTAGGTAATAG
>JBARPA010000390.1:0-4624 GCA_049642665.1 Candidatus Zixiibacteriota bacterium | reverse complement strand
GATCTCATCTGATATTTTTCTTAAAACCATCCCTGCTTTTTCCAGTTCTTTGTAAGCCTTCTCTATCTCATAAGATGTCAGATAAAGTTTTCCTAAGAGGTGATGTATTTTCCAAACCATCTCCGATCTGTTTAGATTCAAAGCCTTGTCCAGGGCAGTAAAAAAGAGCTTTTCTGCAGGTTTCTTTTCGTTTCTCATCCAGTTCAGCCTTGCCAGATTAACATAGAGTTCCGGCTGGTAAACCGGGCTTTGGTTTTCGTCAAAAAGCTTTTTGGCCTGGTTCAGGTGATGACTGGCTTTTTCCATATCTTCCAGATCAAGATAAATTTTGCCGATATCCAAATTCAAAGAGAGTTTTTCCTCTTTGGCTTTCAGATCCTCTGCAATTTTCAATCCCTTATTAAATAAGGCCAAAGTTTTTTTGGGGGTTTCACCTCGCAGCTGGATCAGACCCTCAAGCTGATGAACCGAGATCAAGGATCTTTTATCGTCGATCTCCTGGATTGATTTCTTTGCCTTACCTAAAAGATTCAGAGCTTTGGGTATGCTGTTTAAAAGATAAAAGAGTTTAGCCAGAGAGGTCAAAGCCACGGTTCTCAGTTCCTTATCACCTATATTCCTGGAGATCCTCAAGGATTTATCCAGACATCTTTTGGCCTTTTGGTAAAAGCCCATTTCCAGATTAATTATACCCAGATCCTTTTTAATCCATCCCATTCGCTGCTGAAAGTCAATCTCCTTTGAGAGTTTCAATCCCCTTCTTGAATATTTAAGAGCCTTTCTGTAATCGCCTAATTTAAGGAAGGCTGCGCCCAGGTTTTCCAGGTTAAAGCACATCTCCTTTTTATTTCCAATTTTCTCATTGAGTTTAAAAGCCTCCTGAAACGACCCGATGGCCTGATTATATTTTGATGAAAGAACCATAACCGCGCCCACATTGTTCAATCCCCGGGCGATCTCCTCCTTTTTGTCCAGCTCCCTTTGAATAGCTAAAGCTTGATTGAAATATTGTAGAGCTTCATTGTATTTGTATTGGATGGAAGAGATGATTCCCATATTGTTCAAACTCAAAGCGGCCAATTCCTTATTGCCCAATTTCCTGTGCAACTCAAAAGCTATTTGATAGGACTCTTTTGCCTGATCGTATTGAGAGTCGATCCAATATAGGTTTCCTAAGTTATTCAGGGTGGAGGCAATTCCATTAGTATCATTGATTTTCTTGTATGTTTCCAGGGCCTTATTTAAATGTTTTAGCCCGCCTTTATAATCATGTTTTAACCTGTAAATCTCTCCCAGTTCCCTTTGAGATTTGGCTTCACCGGGCAGATCCTTTAGAAGCCTGGCTAATCTCAAACTCTCCCCATAATCTTTTAAGGCCGAGTTCAGCTCCCCGGTCCCCTTCCACAGATCACCTCTTCTCATCAAAACCATAAGTCTTCTCTTTACCCCCTCTCTTTTATCCTCAAATTTAAAAGAGGCTTCCAGGGCGCTTTTAAGATAATTCTCGATCTCGTGGTGAGCGAACTGTCTGGATGCTTTCTCCGCACAGATCATTGAATATTGAAAGGCTTTCTCATAATCGTTGGATCTGATAAAATGATATGCGATGTTCTCGGCCTTCTCCTGGGGGTCCCAGCCCCTTCTTTTTTCCAGGAACTCTCCAAGTTTCTTATGCAAAAATATGCTTTTTTTCTCCGGCAACCTCTCATACAACAGATGTTTCAGGCTCTGATTGATGAACTCATACCACAGGTTTTTGTCTTTCTCTTTTTTCCTTTGAGTGAAAACCTGATCCCTCAGCAAAGTGAAAAGTATATCAAAAATCTTGTTTTCCGAGTAACCGGATAGGAATTTAATTATCTCCAGATCGAATTCTTTTCCTGCCAGGGCAGAAACCTGCAGAAAGTTCTGGATGGAGTCATCGTATTTTTCCAGGTTTTCCATCCAGATTTTTTCGATATGATCCGGGACCGAGATCGAATTTAACATTGGTGTATCTATTTTCAGTTTCCTTCTATCTATGGAGAGTATTCCTTTTTCCAAAAGGAATTTCAATACCTCGATAGTAAAGAAGGGGTTTCCGGATGTGGTTTTGTAAACATAAGTGATCAGCTCCTGGGGAGGTTCTATCCGGCTCAGCTTTGATCTCAGAAGATCTTTTAGCTCCTTTGAAGTAAAACGAGACAATTTTATGGATTGGAAATAGTCTTTTCCCGTGAGGACATTTATCACACCTTTAAGTTGTCCTTCAGGATTTAACTCCTCATCCCTTATGCTCCCGCACAGAAGCATTTTGCTCTCTGTTATCAAAGAGGCCAGTTTCTCCAATATCTTCAAACTGCCTGCCGGGGCCCAGTGAAGGTCCTCCAGACAAAGACAGAAAGGTAAAACCTGGGAGGCTTTCACCAAAAACAGTGCCATCCTGCTGCTTAAGTTCTCCTCCTCCATGGAAAGATCTTTACTCTTGATGGTCGAATTTCTTGATCCCTGGGACAAAAGAAGTTTTAGCTCCTGATCGAATTCCTCCAGAAGATATGGTGATTTCTCAGTCAGGTAGGGTATGAGCTTCAAGAGGATTTTTTTGATGGGGTGGTAAGGGGAGCTCTCCTTACCATAACATCTGGAATCAACAAATAAAATTCCCTGAAGTTGTGCTTTGACTTTAAAATTTTTAACCAAAAGAGATTTTCCTGTGCCCAGTTCCCCCTGAATTAACACGATTTTCCCCTGGTGATGCGTGGCCTTTTCCAGATTCTTCAGAAGGGATTCCAGTTCATTTTCTCTTCCTACCATTATGCCACCGGAAAGGTAATTCAGATATATGTTTTTATCCTCAGATTTTGACTCCTTGCCCCAGAGGGAGTAGAGGGTCTTTTTCAGCTGAGAGGAGGAAGGCCGATCCTGGGGCGATTTTTCCAGAAGTTTCAAGACCAGATGGTTTAAACTGGAAGGAATCCGGGGATTCAGCTTAAGGGGAGCCAAAGGCTTTTCCTCCAGGTGGGCGGAAAGCAATTTGATGGGATCTTCCTCTAAAAACGGCAGCCTTTCGGTTATAAGTTCGTAGAGCATGATTCCCAGCGAATAGAAATCCGCTCTCTCGTCGATCTTTTTGTTTTTCAACAGTTCAGGAGCCATATAGGATAATGTTCCTTTTGGTTTAGATTTGGTGGAAGCTCCCATTTTTTCAGCCAATCCAAAATCCAAAAGCTTCACTCCTATGGGGTCCTGGGTGAGTCTGAAGTTATCCGGTTTGAGATCACAGTGTATTATTCCCTGGGAATGGATATAATCCATAATCACCACTACCTTCAGAGCTATTTGATAGAGTTTTTTTAGATCTTTTTTTAAATCAAGCTGAGAGAGATGGGGCCCTTCCACTAACTCCATAGTGAAGTAAGGTTTTTTATCTTCATAGGTATATCCGAAATCAAAAGCCTGAACCAATCCCGGATAATCCAGCTGGGTCATGAGCTGGAATTCCTTCTGGAATTTTTTCAGATGCCCCTGATCCAGAAGAAGCTTTAAAGCTACCTCCTTCTCTTCCCAGAGATCATATGCTTTATAAACCTCACCTAAGCCACCCTCCCCCAGTTTTTTTTGTATTTTGTAGCGCTGGTAAGGAAACTTCAGGCTCTTTTTCATTTTTGGAGTTTAGAAAGATTAGACAGACTAACTTTTCTCATCGGGCTGGTCCGGCACCTCTTCCTTCAAAGGAAGAACAACGGTGAAAATAGTACCCTTACCCTTTTGGCTCTCCACGGAAATATTCCCTTTATGATTCTCTATGATCTTCTTACAGGTGACCAGGCCGATGCCATGACCCTTTTCCTTGGTGGAAAAGTTAGGCTCGAATATCTTGTTCAAATTCCCTTCGGGTATGCCGATGCCGTTATCTTTGATTTTCAATTCCGCCTGTGCTACGTTGCGGAGATAAGAGACGGTGATGGATATTTCGCCCTTTCCTTTTTTCTTTTTATGGATAGCATCTGCTGAGTTATTCATAAGGTTAAGAAGTACCTGCTGAATCTGCCCCACGTCTATGTTCAGGGGCGGGAGGAAGCCGTCAAACCGGGTAATTAAGTTGATCTCGGAGAACTGGGATTGAGGTCTTATGGAAAAGAGTAAATCCTCCACCAGGGTCTTGAGTTCGTATTCCACCTTTTGAGTCTTGAGGCTTGAGAAATCGATCAGTCCATCGGTGAATCTCTTCATGGTATTAATGCTCTCCAGGATAGACTGGGCATTGCCATGCATTTTTTGATAGTTTTTCTTCCTGAGATTAATGGATAGAAGTTCTGCGTTGCTTGAGATTATGGTAAGGTAATTGTTAAGCTCATGACCAATGGAGGAGGCCATTTCACCTTTTGCCGCAAGTTTCTCGGACAGGATCAGATGTCTTTCCAAAACCACTTTTTCCGTTATATCTTCCACCAAAATTATCAATCCCGAGGTCCGGCCATCCATATTCGGGAGAGGGCTTACCTTAAGGGATAAGGCCAGCTCCTCTTTTTCGAACTTCTGATAGGATTTGGCTTCCTGGAACGGGTTTCCGGTATACAGGACCTGGTAGCAAATTTTTTTCCACCTGTTTTTTTCTTCCTCAGGAACCAAGTCCAGTATGGTA
>JBARPA010000389.1:0-6546 GCA_049642665.1 Candidatus Zixiibacteriota bacterium | reverse complement strand
TCCAAAATTGGAGACCCTTCTTTTATGAAAGGTTTTATCCTGTGGTAAAGGATCTCAGCTTGGCTTCGGAAGCGGGTCGCGCGGTGAATCGCTGGGTGGTAATACAAGAGGCGGTGGTTGAAGTTCAAAAGCTAACCGAGTTGAAATTGGGAATCACCGCTGGATAATCTGTTTTTGAGATGATGAAAAGATTAGACCGAAGTTTAGCCGACTCAATCCTGGAGCTCCTGTCCCGACTCAGGATCTCTGAGCAGTGGTTCTTGATCATTCTGGCTTCGGTGGTGGGAGTAGGCGGTGCATTCGGAGCAATCATCTTCAGAGAACTCATCGGCTTTTTTCATATTCTTTTCTTTGACTACGGAAAGTCGATACTATCTGGTATATCCCCCTATTGGATAGTCCTAATCCCCCTGATTCCTGCGGTGGGCGGGCTTTTGGTTGGCCCCTTAACCTACCGCTGGGCCAGGGAGACCAAGGGACATGGGGTTCCTGAAGTTATGGAAGCTGTGGCTTTAAAAGGAGGGATAATAAGACCCAAAGTGGCGGTGGTGAAATCTCTGGCTTCATCTATATGCATAGGCTCTGGAGGCTCCGCTGGAAGAGAAGGGCCAATAGTCCAGATCGGGTCAGCTTTGGGTTCAACTCTGGGTCAGTTCTTCAGGATGTCCGGAGAGAGAGTGAAGGTTTTAGTGGGTTGCGGTGCAGCTGCTGGGATCTCTGCTACTTTCAATGCACCTATTGCCGGTGTTTTTTTCGCTCTGGAGGTGATTTTAGGTGATTTTGCCATCCATACCTTCAGCCCGGTTATCATATCATCTTTTGTGGCCTCGATTATCTCCCGAGCCTTTCTGGGTAATTACCCGGCTTTTATAGTTCCGGCTTACGATCTGGTAAGCGTAGGGGAGATTCCGCTGTATATGGTATTGGGGATTTTAGCAGGAGGGGTCTCAGTTCTATTTATTAAGCTTCTTTATAAATCTGAGGATTTATTCGAATCTCTTAAGATCAAAGGTTATTTGAAGCCGGCACTGGGCGGTCTTCTTTTGGGTATTATAGCCATCTTTTATCCCCAGGTTTTCGGAGTGGGATATGAGGCAATAAATGCGGCCTTGCACGTGGAGATGTTCTGGGGGGTTATGTTCTTTTTGATATTTCTTAAGATAGTTGCCACCTCTTTGACCTTAGGATCAGGAGGGTCCGGTGGAATTTTCGCACCCTCCCTTTTCATAGGAGCGATGCTGGGAGGTCTTTTTGGTAATTTAGTTCATACACTTTTCCCGCAGGTGGCAGCCGCTCCTGGCGCATATGCCCTGGTGGGAATGAGCGCTGTGGTGGCGGGAACCACTCACGCTACCCTTACCGCTATGCTTATCATCTTTGAGATGACCGGTGACTATCGCATCATCTTGCCTTTGATGTTAGCCAGCGTCTTAAGCACCCTTTTGGCTAATAGATTAAGAAAAGAGTCGATATATACCTTGAAGTTAGTGAGAAAAGGAATCAGCTTGAAAGGAGGGTGGGATGTCAGCATTTTGACCTCCACCTTTGTGAGGGAGGTAATGAGCAAATCCTGGGAGACCATATCCCAATCTATGCCCATGGGGCAACTTATGAAGGTGGTGGAGGAAAGTCGGTTTAATTTCTACCCGGTGATGAACGACCAGGGCGAACTTGAGGGAGTACTCTCCTTACAGGACGTGAGGAATTTGATCACCAAGCGGGGTCTGGAAAATTTGATAATTGTTAAGGATGTGTTGCCGGGATACACTCAGATCCTTACCGAAGATGAGACCTTAGCCTCTGCTTTGCAGAAATTTGGATTTCGGGATGTGGAGGCATTGCCCGTGGTAGATGAAGATAATCCCAAGAAACTGATAGGAGTTCTAAAAAGATCGGATATAATAAGCTTCTATAACAGGAAACTTCTGGAGAGAACCGGAAAATAAGAGAAAGACGAGAAAGATGAAGGAGTAAAATATTGGAGAATATCACCAGGATACTTTTTGATTTATTCTTAATGTTTGCAGTGGCCAAGCTTATGGGAGAGCTTTTTGAAAGGGCCAGGCAACCTGCTGTGGTGGGGGAGATTCTGGCTGGAATAATACTGGGACCTTATATTCTGAACATGATCGGACCCTCACATTTTTACACTGTCTTAGCCGAGATCGGGGTGATAATTCTCCTTTTCAACGTGGGCCTGCATACCAGAACAGAGGATATGTTAAGGGTAGGACCCACCTCGCTTGTGGTAGCTATTTTAGGGATTATCTTTCCTTTTATTTTCGGTTTTTTGTTTACCCAGATAATTGCCTATTCCACTGTGGAGGCTATGTTTATAGGTGCCGCTATGGTGGCAACATCTGTAGGCATTACCGCCCGGGTATTAGCTGATCTGGGGATACTGGAGGCTAAGGTGAGCAAGGTGATCATAGGAGCTGCAGTTATCGATGATATTATCGGACTTATAGTTCTGGCAGTGGTGGCGGGATTGGGAAAAGGAACTATATCCTATGTTACAATCGGACTGGTTCTGTTAGAGGCTGTCGCCTTCGTGATTTTCCTTATATTTATAGGTAGAAGGGTAATGTACCGGTTTTTTGGAGCGAACCTGAGTTTTTTGAAATCCAGAAATGCACCCTTTAGCCTTGCTATCCTTATATGTCTGGGGCTTTCAGCTGTGGCCAGTTATATCCATCTGGCAGCTATTGTGGGTGCTTTCATGGCCGGGATGATTTTGGCTGAGTTCAATATCCAGTTCAGACTTTCCGTCAAAACTGAGTCTCTGTACGATTTTTTGGTTCCTTTCTTTTTCATTATGATGGGGAAACAGGTTGATTTATCTATCTTCCTTCACCCCAGTATCATAGGAGCTGCCCTGATTTTGACCGTCTTTGCAATTTTGGGAAAACTTCTCGGCTGTGGATTGGGAGCCATCAGTTTAGGCTGGAAGCAAGCTTCTTTAGTGGGAGTGGGTATGGTTCCTCGGGGCGAGGTGGGTTTGATTATAGCCTCCCTGGGATTGTCTTTAGGGGCGATAACACAGGACCTTTACTCTATTGTGGTATTTATGGTTATAGCTACCACCCTGTTAACCCCCCCGGTCCTGAGAAGTCTGGTTTATAAAATACCGGAGATTAAGGAAATCGAAGCGGAATCAGAAGACAAGGGTGAGGAAACATGGTAAAACAATGTTTCATCTTGAACGTAAAGAGTTTACAAATGTAAAGAAATAAAAGAATTGGCACTAATAATGGAATCAAGCTGTTGAAAAAACTAAGGGATATCTATTAAAGGATTCTAATCCTTTGTAAAATCTTTTCAAATGGAACCAGAAAAGAAAATAAAATGGCTTCTTCTACTTATGTTAGGAGTGATTCTCTACGGTACTTTAGGTTATACCCTGATCGAGAGGTGGCCTGTTTTGGATTCGCTTTATATGACCATTATCACTTTATCCACTGTGGGTTTTCGCGAGGTGCGAATCCTATCCTCCACCGGCAAAATATTTACTATAATTTTGGTTATCTTTGGTGTAGGCGGTGCTGCCTACACTGTCAGTGTTATAGGACGATGGCTCATTGGGGGAGAAATGAGAGAAATTTTGGGGAGAAGAAAGATGGAAAAACAACTCAAAGACCTTAAAGATCATTACATCGTGTGCGGGTATGGTCGGGTAGGAATGCAGGTTTGTAAGGAATTTAGCAGCAGAAAGGCTACTTTGGTGGTCATTGACAAAAATCCCGAGAAAATAGAGGAGTTACATAGTCAGGGTATATTGGCAGTAGAGGGGGACTGCACTGACGATTTGGCCCTGGAAGCTGCGGGAATCCAAAAGGCTAAAGCCCTGATTAGCACCGTGGTCTCTGAATCCGAGAACGTTTTCGTCAGCCTTTCGGCCAGACAATTCAATCCCCAGATATTCATCACTGCCCGGGCAGAGTCATCCTCCGCTGAGAAAAAACTTCTCCGGGCAGGAGCGGACAGGGTGGTGTTTCCTCACCAAATTGGGGGCATAAGAATGGCTCTGGTTACCTTAAGACCTGATATTGTGGATTTTATGAGAGCAGTGGGAGGAGATGAAAAAACAGGTTTTGCCATAGAGGAGATCGAGGTGCTCCCCGATTCCTCAATTGCTGAAACCACACTTCGGGATTCCCCAATAAGGTGTGAGTTGGGGATTTTAGTGGTGGGAATAAAAAAGAGGGGAAAGGAGATGGTCTTCAATCCATCTGCTGACACCAGGATAGAGGCGGGGGATATCCTGATCGTAATAGGAGAGACCAAAAAGCTGGAGATCATGGGCAAATTAACCCAGCCGGAAGAAGGTTAACAGCAAACTGTAAACAGTTTACAGTAAAAAGTGCTCAGTAAACCGTAAATAGAAATAAATATATGTTTTTCAAAGATCTTCACTCAGATTAAAGTTTCTTGCTTGACTTAACTTACCTGAAGGAGGTAAAAAACGATGCCTGAATTCAGGCAGAACCGAGCTACCAAAGAATGGATAATAATAGCCAGCGAGAGAGCTAAAAGACCCCAGGAGTTCATTGAATCCAGATCAAAACCCAAAAAACTTCCACCTTTCGATCCGGATTGCCCTTTCTGTCCTGGAAATGAGGACAAAACACCTATTGAGGTTTTCTCACTAAGAAAAGGTAGAAGCAAAAAGTGGCAGGCACGGGTGATCCCCAACAAATATCCGGCTTTAGTTCCTGAGGGACAACTCCTTATGCAGACAGAGGGTTTTTTCCTGCGGGCCAAAGGGATTGGTTATCACGAGGTTATAATTCATACTCCCCAGCACAATAAAGACTTGGCTCACATGTCCCTGCCTCAAGTGGAAAAGATCTGCCTCACCTATCGCCGGAGATATCTGGATTTACAAAAGGATAAAAGGATCAAAATGATCATCATCTTTGAAAACCACGGGAAAAGGGCCGGGACCTCCCTGGAGCATCCTCACTCCCAGCTGGTGGCTTTGCCCCTGGTCCCCGCCAGCATAAGACATCTCCTGGAGGAGGCCATGAGGTATTATGACGATCATGGATCTTGCGTTTTCTGCGATATGATCCAAGAGGAACTTAAGGCTGAGAAAAGAATAATAGCTAAAAGAGATGATTTCGTTGCTTTTCATCCCTTTGCCTCCCGGGCTCCATTTGAGACCTGGATACTTCCTTTGAAACATAATGCCAGTTTCGGGAGTATAAAAGTTAAAGAGTGTAAGAATATGGCGAAGATATTGAAAGAAATCCTGGGAAAACTGGATAAAGGTTTATCCGACCCATCATACAATCTTTTGATTCGCACCGTTCCCATAAAGGACAGGGAGGAGGACTACTATCACTGGCATATTCAGATATTGCCCCGCCTTACCACGCCAGCCGGATTTGAATTGGGATCGGGAATTTATATTAATGCCGCCTTTCCAGAGAGCACAGCAGATTTTCTGAAAAACAAGGGAATCAAATAAGTTGAACCCCAAAGTAAAGGCAAATTAGAAGCTTTTAATTAAGTCGTATTTTTTTTAAAAATGTTCAAGATTTGAGCAAATTTGTCGAACTATTAGCAGTGAGATTTAATTTTAGGAGAGTGAAGCAAATTTAATTACTGCATTCAGAAGTGCTTTTAAATTTATTCTAAAGATTCTAAAAAATGATGCCGAACCTTAAATTATTAAACGATTTAAAAATATTAAAAAAAGTGCATTTTTTTCTTGACAAAATTTAGGGGTGGCTATATATTCTGTCTCAATCTTATTTGGATATAGTTATTTAGCTTGGTTCTTTAAAATTATGTGGTAACTTTTAAAAGTGAATTTGTAAAGATAAGCGGAATGATAGCCATAAGGCATATAAGTGGAACGGAAACTTAATAGACTGGGGGAAATAACGAACTAATCTTCCAAAAGCCCTCACCTTTTGCTTCCTTTGATACGCCAGCATCGATAAGACTGAGGGGGTGATGGACTTGAAAGGATGCAGAGCAATTCAGATAAGTAACACAAAGAAAACAAAAAAGCTTTTTATCCAGAGAAGCAGAATTCATGTAAGGAGGTGAGAGATATCGAAAAAAAAGTCAACCCGACTTGTTTGGAAATTATGTTACTTAACCTTTAGAGGAGGTGTTTAATGAAGTATCGAGGGAAGATACTGATAATATGGTGCTTAGCATTTGCCTTTCTTGCATTGACCGCGGCCGGTGCTCAAGCACAGATCTCCGTTACTACATCTGAGGTGTACACAGTATCACCCCACTGGGTTGGTTTGGACTCAACATTTGTCCCCATTCTTATGGTGACCGTCAACAACAACTCCGGGGGCGATCTGTGGCTCAAGAGAGTTAGCGTTACCTCGGAATGCGATACGATAGCAGATGTAGGGATGGTAAGTTTCTGGAGAGAGTCAGGTGCAGCCGCTGGTTTTCAAAAAACTGGTGGTACTGCGGATACCCAACTGGGGGTTGAGGCTACCGGCTATTTCAATCCCACCACTCACGCGGGGACTTTTGACTGGACCAATGTTATTCCACCTGATCCCATCTACCTGG
>JBARPA010000388.1:0-15170 GCA_049642665.1 Candidatus Zixiibacteriota bacterium | reverse complement strand
CTCCAATACAGATGTCTTGGTTTCCTGTTCCTCGAAGCTGGGTGGGGATCTGTGTATGGGATATCTTTTTTTGGGTTCCTGGATAGGTCCCAACTCGTCAATGGGTTCACCCAGAAGATTAAATAGGCGACCAAGGGTCTGAGGTCCCACAGGAACGGTGATGGAACCACCGGTATCCACCGCGGTCATTCCCCGCACTAGTCCGTCTGTTGAGGCCAGAGCCACACACCTCACCATATTATCACCCAGATGCATGGCCACCTCAACGGTCAAGTCGATCTTTTTCTTTTCGTCCTGGATTTTAATCGCATTCAGGATTCTGGGTAGCTTCTCTGCTGGAAACTCTATATCCACCGTGGGACCGATCACCTGTCTTATCTTACCTCTATTTTGATCATTTTCTGCCATCTTTCTCTCTTTTCTTTTTGGTAATATTTAAAAATCTATACAAATTTTTATAAATCTATATATTAAGTGAAGCTAAAGCTCCACATTCCAGTGTTCAGCTCTTGAAAATTGTAGGCACGAATTCATTCGTGCTTTTTTTAGCAAAGACAAACCTGTGCCTACAAATATTTTTTTAAAGACCATGCAAAGTGATTTCGATTTTTCCATTGAGCGAAGCAAAGCTTCACACTCCATTTTCCTGAATTTATCCTTTCAAAGCCTCAGCTCCTGAGGCTATCTCCAGCATTTCCCTGGTAATGGTTGCCTGTCTTACCTTATTGCGAATCAAAGTCAGATTTTCTATCATCTCCTCAGCATTTTCAGTAGCTGCCCTCATGGCTGTCATCCTGCTTCCCTGCTCTGATGCAAAAGACTCCAGCAACACCTTCTGGATGACATTCATACAGTACCGGGGCAGAAGCGCATTGAATATCTTCTCTGAGTTGGGCTCGAATATGTAATCTATCTCTACTCTTTCCGCTTTCTCCCTGGGTTCGATGTTCAGAAACTTCTCCAGGACTAACTTATAGGAGATGGGATTGATAAACTTGGTATAAAGGAGGAAAACCTCATCCACCTCTCTTTTCACAAAAAGTTCGGTTAAGTCTCTGTTTATCACTCTAACCTGAGATAGATCAAATTTCCCATCCAGATCCAGGTATTTATATCTTATTTCCCAACCCTGTTTTAAAAAATATCTATAGGCTTTTTTCCCCACTACCAGAAGCTCCACTTTCCCTGGTCCAAAATCCCTTAAGAAAACCTCTGTCCTGCGTAAAATGTTGGTGTTATATGAACCGCAAAGCCCTCTATCCGAGGTAACCAACAGCAAAGCTCTTTTCTTTACGTTTTCTCTTTTTTCAAATAAGGGATGTGTTACCAAACCCGAGGCTAAGGATAGATTTTCCAGCATCTTTTCAAGCTTTTGGGCATAGGGTCTGGCAGACCTGGCTTTGGCCTCAGCCTTTCTTAACTTGGCAGCAGCCACCATCTCCATAGCCTTGGTTATCTGCTGGGTATTCTGAACCGACCTTATTCTTCTTCTTATTTCACGTAAAGCCTGCATAATGGAGCTTGAGTTTTAACAGATTTTTTTGAATTCCATAATAGCCTGATTTAATCTTTTCTCGGTCTCCTCGTCTAAGGCTTTGTTCTGCGATATCCGGTGACACACATCCGGATATTTATCATCCACAAATTTGTGAAAACCCTCTTCGAATTTTTTGATCTGTTCCACCGGAAGATCGTCCATATATCCCTGGGTAACCGCATAAATGATCATCACCTGATGTTCCAGGGACATGGGAACGTACTGATCCTGCTTGAGGATCTCCACGGTCCTTTCTCCTCTGGTGAGCTGGGCTCGGGTAGCCTCATCCAGTTCAGCACCAAATTGCGCAAAAGCAGCCATCTCCCTGTACTGGGCTAAATCCAGTCGTAATCTTCCTGCCACCTTTCTCATGGCTTTGCTTTGAGCATTTCCCCCTACCCGGGAAACAGAAATTCCGGCGTTGATAGCAGGCCTAACACCAGCGTAAAACAAATCGGTCTCCAGATATATCTGACCATCGGTTATGGAGATGACATTGGTAGGGATGTAAGTTGTAATATCACCTGCCTGCGTTTCGATAATGGGTAAGGCGGTGAGCGATCCTCCCCCCAACTCATCCGAGAGTTTGGCGGCTCTTTCTAAGAGCCGGGAATGGAGGTAGAATATATCCCCGGGATATGCCTCTCTGCCTGGAGGGCGCCTTAAAAGAAGGGAAATCTGCCGATAGGCCTGAGCATGTTTGGAGAGATCATCGTAGAAGATTACTGCGTGCTTACCATTGTATAAAAACTCCTCACCTATGGCACATCCAGCATAGGGAGATAAATATTGGAGCGGTGCTGGATCAGTGGCAGTGGCTGCCACTACCGTGGTGTAGTCCATGGCTCCATAGTTTTCAAGAACCTTCACCACCTGAGCTAAGGTGGATGATTTCTGACCTATGGCTACATAAATGCAGTAGATATCGGAGTCTTTTTGATTGAGTATGGTATCAATGACAATAGCAGTCTTTCCGGTTTGCCTGTCTCCAATTATGAGTTCCCTTTGCCCTCGTCCAATAGGGATCATGGAATCGATAGCCTTCAAGCCAGTCTGGACGGGTTCTTTAACGGGTTGACGCTGCACCACATTAGGTGCCCCTCCCTCCATAGGACGATACTTATCGGTGGCAATGGGGCCTTTCTCATCCAAAGGCTGTCCCAGAGCATTGACCACCCTCCCCACCAAAGCTTCTCCTACAGGGACAGAGGCGATCCTTGCGGTTCTTCTTACAGTATCCCCTTCCCTGATATCCTCATCAGAACCGAAGATGACAGCTCCTACATTGTCCTCTTCCAGGTTCAGAACCATTCCCATCACATCATTGGGAAACTGAATCAGCTCGCTCATCATAGCATCCTCCAGACCCCAGATCCTGGCAATACCATCCCCCACCTGAAGGACCGTGCCCACGCTCTCCATTTTTATTTTGCTTTTATATTTGTCAATCTCCTTGGCTATGATGGAACTGACCTCTTCCGGATTCAATGGCATAGATTGTCTCCTTGTTTTAATAGACCTTAATCTGAGAGATTTTCTCCCTCAACTGACCTAACTGATATTTTATGCTTTGATCAATAACTTTATCTCCTAAAATAACCGTTACTCCGCCGATGATGCCCGGATCGACTTTTTCCACCATCTCTATTTTCTTTTGAGTTTTTATCTCCAATTTCCTTTTCAAATTCTGAGATAATGCATCATCCAGAGGAATAGCTGTGGTTACCTCAGCCAACACAATCCCCTGATCCTCCTTCACTGACTTCTCGAATTCCGGGAAAATATCAAAAAGGTATTGGATTCTTTTCTTATCCACCAATAAGGTTAAAAAGGAAAGTAAAACCTCTGAAATTTTTCCCTCAAAAAGATCTTTCAAAAGCTTTTTTTTGTCTTTCTCCGAAAGCTGGGGAGCTTCCAGCAAGCCCTTAAAGGGAGGATTTTCCTTAAAAATCTTCATAATGGATCGGTAATCCTCAAGAACAATATCTGCTATCTTTTCCTTTTTTGCTGATTTAAAAAGGGCAGCTGCATATTTTTTCCCCACCTCAGATGAAATCATCTTATTCCCTCCAGCTCATCTATGAAATCCGAGATCAAACCTTTATGCTTTTCCCCATCCAGCTTCTCGGCGATCATCCTCTCGGTCGCCTTTAAGGTCATGGAGATGATCTCATCTTTTAGCTCCACTTTAGCTTTATCCACTTCCCTCTGCAGTTCCTCTTTGGCTCTTGAGATCATGGCATTGGCTTCCTTTCTGGCATTTTCTCTAATTTCGGCTGCCATTTCCTGGCCTTCCTTGGCTGCCTCCTGCAGTTTTACCCGGGTTAAGCTTTCGATCTCCTTTAGTTTTGACTCATAATCTGAAACCAGCTTCTCCATCCTGTCTTTTTCCTTGTCTATGCTCTCAAACTCCGATTTAATTTTTGATCTTCTTTGTTCCAGCATCCCCAAAAGGGGTTTCCAGGCAAATCTCTTTAAAAGCCAGAGGGTAATAAGAAATCCGATTATTTGGGTGATTATCTGACCAAATTCCAGGCCCATAAAAACCTTTCTTTTTGGTGAGGCAGCCGCTTATGTTTTGCGGCTGCCTTCTGGTTATCAAGCAATTTTCCCCTGGAGGATAAAAACTGTCACTAAAGCATAGATGGTCAGAGCCTCCAGAAGGGCACAACCGATGATCATACCCACCTGGATCCGGCCAGCAGCCTCAGGCTGTCTTCCCATAGCTTCCATAGCTGCGGATACAGCTCGTCCCAGGCCAAAAGCGGAGCCAAAAGCTGCAATGGCCAACCCGATGGGCAGGGTTAATGCCAGTGCAATCTGATAGGTCATTCAACCTCCTTCCTTACAATTTGAAGTTCACCAACTCTTTCTTTTTCTATCACTCCTCCTCATGGGGCAGCATCAGGAAAAAATAAATGGTGGAAAGCAAAGTAAAGACCAATGCCTGAATTGTTCCGGTTAGCAAAGCCAGAAATATAAACGGTACCTGAAAGGGAAGTCCAATAGGCAAATGCAGGAAGCTCAAAGAGGCCACCCCCAAACCTACGAATACAGCAATCAGAATATCCTCTCCGAATATATTTCCGAAAAGTCGCATGGAAAGACTTAAAGGTTTGATAAATTCCTCCATTATATGTATGGGCAAATTCAATGGAACCATGGCCCAGCCGACCACATCCTTGGGCTCTCCAGCTAAATGGGAAAGATATCCCAGAAGGCCAAAGGATATTATCCCGGTATACTGCACATATAAAAATACGCAGATAGCTAAGGCCACCGTGGTATTCAGGTTAGAGGAAGGGGATTTCATCCCGGGAACCAGACCAAATAAATTCATACACAGAATGTAGACGAAAAGGGTACCCAAAAACGGAGTGAATTTTCTGCCCCGGGGTCCCAGAATGCCGCAGATGAAATTATCTAAAGCCTCAACTGCCATCTCTACGAAATTTTGAAGCCTTCCCGGTATAAGGGTGCTCTTTCTGGAGGCAAGATAAGCTACAGTGCTTATGATCAAAACAATCAGCAAGGAAAAAATTATGTTTTCCCAGTGATGCAGAAATTCCACAAAGGCCACCTTGCCATATTTATCATAAAGCAAGGTTATGAAATTGGGTAGCTCGGGTGCTCCCCCATGTTTAGCATTATTCGCCGCGTGCTCTGTAACAACCTGAAGGCTGGTGAGAAAGACTTTGAAAAACAAGCTGCCTCCAACTATCTAAACATTTTTAAATTCCATTCGTTTTTTGAGATCCAATTTATCTTCGAGATATGTTTTTAGATTTTGGTTTTTTCCTGAATCCGGATAAACTTAAGGGAGCTTGAATTCTTTCACTACCTTTCCGGGTGGATGAAATGACCATTTTCCCTAAGGCTTTCAGTAAAACTACTGCAAATATCAGAGTGAATCCCATAAGTAAACTGGTGACCGGGAAATAGTTAATCCTCAGGAGAAAATAACCTGTCAGATAAAGCAGGGGGAATTTAAGGAGTACTAAAAGTAGAACTCTTTTTTTATTGATTCCCTCGAGATTAGTGGTCTCAGTTATCAGATTTGTCAAAAAGAATAGATTCAAGCAACCCCATCCACATCCCGCCAGGATTCCTGAGGCATAATCAAACCTGTAGTAGAAGGTCACAAATAAAAACATCAGAAATGCTAAGATTAAAGAGGTTTTGATTGCCCGATGAATGAATTCAATTCCCATTTGAATGTCTCTGTAAGCAATTTTCCTTAGAATTTGTACATCATTTCTTTTCCATCTCTTTTGAGGCTCTTACTATCATTTTATAAACTTGCCTTCCGCTAGCTACACACCCGAATATGAAAAATAGAATCGTAAGATAAGTTGATGTATTCAGTTTGCTGTCCAGATAATTGCCCAAGAAGTATCCAAGAATTGGGCCAACTGCCAGAATGATAGGCAAAGTGGTGAAAATAGCTATTTGTTTGTAGGATGAGTACTTGTTTTCTTTTTTTTGTTCAACCAAAAGTCCCAGAACCCTCATGAGTTAGGATAATTAAAGCATGAAAAGAGCATATTTTAACTCTAATTATACTTTATTGGGGCAAAAAGTCAAGAAATTTTGTAGGAGACTATTTCAAAAAATCTTATGCTTTTACCTATTTATGCCATTTACTAACAAAAAAAGACCGCTCCTGGAAGCGGTCTTACAGTTAAACAAATTTCATATCCTTTTGATTTCACATAGTCTGAGCGATTTTCTGTTTTTGTACTTTAAATTTCTTGAAATAGACCACAAAAACGCTTCCCACCCCCAGCTGGGATCTGAACTCTATCCTTCCCTCCAGGATGTTAACCAGCCTTTGAACAATGGCTAATCCCAAACCTGTTCCATCTTTTTTGCTGGAATAAAAGGGCCAGAAAAGTTTCTCTTTTTGTTCCTCGTTCATGCCCTTTCCCTCATCCTGGATAGCTAAGGGGATCCAATACAGGACCTTTTCATCTGCCTCATCTGTGAAATAATGCCCTTCTATCTGGCTCAGGCTTTGAGTGGTAATTATTATCCTCCCCCCTTTATCCTCCATTGCCTCCAGAGCATTAACTAAAAGATTCAAAAGGAGTTGCTTTATCTGGTTTTCCTCCCCCCATATATATAGCGTTGAATCCCTTAGCTTTTCTTTTATCTGAATTCCCCGATGGTAGGATTTATGTTTTTTCACCAGCTCTATTACCTCGCGAACCAGGGAGACCAGCTCCACTTTCTTCAGAGAGGTCTCTCCAATTTTAGCATACTGCAGGAATTCAGTCACAATCAGATTCAATCTTCCGGTTTCTTTTAAGATTAGCTCCATCAGTTTTCCATTCTCATCCGATGAGGAGAGCTCCTCCTTTAAGACCTCAACCGAACCTGAGATGGAGGCCAAAGGGTTTCTTATCTCATGAGCTATTCCAGCTGATAGTTCCCCCACAGCAGCTAATCTGTCTTTAAGCCTGATTTCCTGCTCCAGCCTCTTCGCCTGGGTGATATCAGCAAAAACAGCTATCACTCCCCGTGTGCCGATTCCATCATCACCTAAAATGGAGGTGCTCAAACCTAAAGGGATTTTCTTGCCTGAAAGGGAGGTGATATAGATCTCGGATCTGGAATCCATATGCTGGGTTTTCAGGGTCTGTTGAAGTCTTTCCGCAAATTCAGGCATTCTCTCTCTGAACACATCCATAAATTTTCGCCCCTTGACATCATCTCCCCTGTATCCTAAGATGTCCTCAGCAGTTTTGTTAAAATAGATTATCCTCCCTGAGTTATCAATGGTCAAAAGTCCAGATCTCATGTGGTGCAGGATGTCGTGTGTCTCCATTCTCATTTGGTTCAGCTCCAGCGCAGTGGAGAAAAGCTCCTCCCCCTTACGCTTCAGTTTCTGAGCCAGATATCCGCTAACATAGGCTACCAGATAAAAGGCAAAGGAATAGAGGATCACCTGATAGAACGTGACCTCGCTGATGGAGTTGAAATTCTTTACGGCATCGTAGCTCAAGGGGGTGGGGAATCTTGCTCCTGCCAAAAGAACCGTATACGCATAGGCAAATGAAGAGAGGGTGGCAACCAGAACCGTGCCAGCCAGATGATAAATCAAACTGATTGAGATTATGGTTATGGGTAAAAGGATGGAGAGGGGACTTTCACCTCCACCGGTGGTATGAATTATTCCGGCCTCTATGTATATCTCCAGAATGATCTGGAAAGCGATGATCAAATCCAGAAAAGAGGGGGAGGAAAGTTTTCTGGCAAAAAGAATCATAAGAAGAAAAACCAGCGTAAAGAAACTATACAAAAGAAAGGGAATTACCAGAAACTCAGGAGATTTCAGAAAGAAGACCACAATTCCCAGTAAAAGGATATATATGATTAGCCTCAAAGTTAAAAGCCAGTGAAGTGTGTATCCGGCTTTCTGGATTGGTTTCGACATCTTTCTCCTATAAAATACCAAGCACCATCGCCTTAAAAACGATGGTGCTTCCTTCTAAAAGAAAACTATCTGTCTTTCATCCCTAAAGGCAAAAATTCAACTCCGCTCCTGCTTATTCAGATAAAATCATATGAAAGAACATGTCTTCCCAAAATAAGAGTCAGTTTCATCTGAAATTCCGGTATTTACATTCATCAATCGCCATCAGGGTGATAATTTCAATTCCAGAACACAAGCTTAGCTTATCTTTCCTATGATATCGAACATTGGCAGATACATAGCAATCAGGATTCCTCCGATCACCAGTCCCACAATCACTATGATCACCGGCTCAATAATCGAAGTCAAAGCTGCAACGGATGCATCCACCTCCTCATCGTAGAAATCGGCGATCTTCTGGAGCATCTCATCTAAGCCTCCGGTTTTCTCTCCCACCGAGATCATCTGAGTAACCATGGGAGGGAAAACCCCGGTCTCTTTTAAAGGATGGGTTATGGTTTCCCCCTCGGCAATGGAAACCACGCTTCTCTTGATAGCATCATGAATCACCCGGTTCCCGGCCGTCCTGGCGGTGATCTCCAGGGCCTCCAAAATGGATACTCCGGATGAGATCAAGGTTCCCAGGGTTCGGGTAAATCTGGAGACAGCCGTCTTCCTCAAAAGACTGCCCAGAAGAGGTGCTTTTAATTTCAGTTTATCAACCAAAAGCCTTCCTTTTTCCGTTCTCGAATACCAGCGATAGAAAATCAAAAGTAGTATCAAAAGGACCACTCCGGTGAGTATATTACCTCTCAGGAAACTACTTAAATTCAGTACCATCTGAGTGGGGGCAGGAAGCTCTGCTCCCAAACCCTCAAACATCCTGGCGAAGACCGGAACAATGTAGGTCAACATAACAAAAGTCACACCAATTGCCACCGCCACTATTACCGATGGATAGACCAAAGCACCTCGCACTTTTCTGGCCAGGGCATCTGCCTTTTCCCGGTAAGTAGCCAGCCTGAGAAGTATCTGATCCAAAGCGCCTCCGATTTCACCGGCATCCACCATGCTCACATAAAGGTCATCAAATGCCTTTTTATGACGAGACAAAGCATCAGCCAGGGTGCTTCCGGACTGTACGCTTTCCCTTACTTTATCGATTACCTCCCTCAGCTCCGTCGATTCCGATTGCTGGGCTAATATCTCCAGGCACTGGATCATGGGCAATCCCGCACCAATCATGGTGGCAAACTGTCGGGTGAATCTGGAGATGTGAATCTTTTTTATCCTCCTTCTCAGTTTAATGTTGATCTGGGAGGATTTTCGGGCGATGGAGGTAACCAGAATCCTATTGCTCCTCAAGATCCTCTGAAGTTCAACTTTATTCCTGGCTTTCAGTTCCCCTGCGATAGCAGAGCCGCTTAATGTCTTGCCTTTGTATTCAAATAATGGCAAATTTCACCTCCAGAGATTTTCTTTTATCGTTCTATATCGTAGAGTAAGTCTTCTGTCTCCTTGAAACCATCTCATTTAGCTCCTGTATATTTGAGCTTCGTCCCAAGGCATCGCTCAACGAAATTTTCTTATTGAAATAAAGTTCGGCTAATGACTGATTCATGGTTTTCATCCCGAACTTCTGTCCGGCTTGAATCATGCTGTAGAGCTGGTGTATTTTATCATCCCGGATCAGAGCGCGTACGGCTGGGGTGCAGATCATCATCTCCAAAGCCAGGATCCTTCCCCCACCAATTCTGGGAATCAGCTGTTGGGTAACTACAGCCTGCAACACAAAAGAGAGCACCACCCGCACCTGCTCCTGCTGACTTGTGGGGAAGATGTCAATTATTCTGTTTATCGACTCGGCACAGGAGTTGGTATGCAAGGTGGCGAATACCAGGTGACCCGTCTCCGAGATGGTTAAGGCGGCATCGGTAGTTTCCAGATCCCTCATCTCGCCGATTAAAACCACATCCGGATCCTCCCTTAAAGCATATTTTAAAGCACTGGCAAAGGAGACGGTATCCGAGTAAACCTCTCTCTGGTTTATCAGGGCACAATTATGTCGATGAAGATATTCAATAGGATCCTCCACGGTCAAAATATGATCATGGCGTTCCTGATTAATTTTATTTATTAGTGAGGCTAAGGTGGTCGATTTCCCGCTTCCGGTGGGTCCGGTGACTAGAACCAGACCCTGGGGAAGTTTAGCAAAATCAGCTACCACCTTTGGCAGCCCCAGCTCCTCAAAGCTTCTGATCCGGAAGGGGATAAGCCTCAATGCCACGGCCACATTCCCTCTCTGCATAAAAACGTTGCACCTGAAACGACTCATCTGCTCAACTCCAAAGGATAAATCCAGTTCCGATAGCTCCTCAAATCTTTTCCTCTGTTTCTCCGTCATGATGCTATAAGCCAGCTTTCTGGTATCCTCCGGATTCAGAGGATCATGCTCGGTTTTGATCAATTTACCGTCAATCCTTAACTGGGGTGGTGACCCCACGGTTAAATGCAAATCCGAGG
The DNA here is from genome assembly GCA_049642665.1 of Candidatus Zixiibacteriota bacterium. GTDB lineage: Bacteria > Zixibacteria > MSB-5A5 > MSB-5A5 > SM23-73-2 > CAYURP01. The sequence continues at coordinate 4,695 of JBARPA010000388.1, read as the reverse complement.
CATTCCTTTTGGTCATCAACTCCAAAAGCTCTCTCAGGGTAACCATAGACCTCCCTCATATTTAGCTTTTCTTTAATATTATCGACTTCAAATAGGAATTCTTAAATATGGTGTTATTAAAAAGAATAGGAGGGCCAGTGAGCTTTTTGTAATGGATTTTTAAATCCTATGGGCATATTGAACCTGTTTAAAGTCCTGTAATCCTTATTCTCAGGTTATCCCGGGAGAATCTACAATGTGGTGGCTGCCAAGACCTCCTCCACTGAGGTGATTCCCTTTTTGAGTTTTTCTATAGCGGCATCTCTTAACGTGAGCATGCCCTCGTCTTTAGCCTGATCTTTCAGATCCTGACTGGAGGCTTTGGAGAGAATCATTCTTTCCACACCCCGGGTAACGGGCATGACCTCAAAAATTCCTATTCTTCCGGAGTAGCCGGTATTGTTGCATTCCTGGCATCCCTTACCCCGATAAATTTTGAAATCCATTCTTTGCTCCTCATCAATTCCCAACATCTCCCATGTCTCCGGATCAACCGAGACCTCCTCCCGGCAGTGATTGCAGATTTTCCGCACTATTCGCTGAGCCATGATCAATCTAACCGCAGAGGCCACCAGATAATTGGGAATGTTCATATCCAGAAGTCGATTCAGGGTGCTGGGCGCATCGTTGGTATGCAAGGTGGAAAAGACCAGGTGACCGGTCAAAGCTGCTCGGATAGCGATCCCCGCTGTCTCCTCATCTCTTATCTCTCCCACCATTACTATGTCCGGATCCTGTCGAAGAAAAGACCTCAGGGAAAAGGCAAAGGTAAGACCGATATCAGGTTTAACCTGAACCTGATTTATCCCATCGAAATTAAACTCGATCGGATCCTCGGCAGTTAAGATATTTACCTCAGGATTACTCACTAGTTTCAAAGCCGAATAAAGTGTGGTGGTTTTACCACTCCCTGTAGGGCCGGTAACCAGTATCATTCCGTGAGGCAGGCTTATGGCCCGAGTAAATTCTTTTAACCCCCTCTCAGGAAATCCCAACTTGGTCAAATCCACCATCAGGCTCCTGGGATCCAGAATACGCATCACCACCTTCTCCCCGAACATAGTGGGGAGAACTGAAAGACGAATGTCAATAGCCCTGTCCCCCACTCTTACTTTGATTCGCCCATCCTGGGGGAGCCTTCTTTCTGAGATATCCAGATCAGCCATGATCTTGATCCTCGAGACAATAGCTGCCCGGTATTTGAAGGGTAAAGGAGCCATCTCCTGGAGCAACCCGTCGACTCTGTATCTGACCCTTATCCTTCTCTCATAGGTTTCGATATGAATGTCCGAGGCATTTCTTCGGATAGCATCGGTGATAATCCCGTCCACTAACCTGACCAGAGGTTTATCCTGGACCTGAGATTGGAGGTCCTGCTCCGAGGGCAGTTCCTCGCTCTCTATCACCTCCAATCCCTCATTCTCCAGGCCTTTTAAGATTTCATCAATGGCCCCGGAATCATGATAGTAGGCCTCTATGGCCTTTTGAATTGATTTTTCCGGTGAGATAACCGGCTGAATGTTGCACCCGGTTATGAATTTAATGGCATCTAAAACATAGATGTTGTTGGGATCGGAGATGGCTACAATTAAAGTCTTCCCAATTCTACTGATGGCAATTACATTGAATTTTCTGGCTATATCTAAAGGAATGAGCTTTACCACCTCGGGATTAAGCTCTACATCGGAAAGCCTTAAAGCTCCGATGTTCAGCTGTTTTCCCACAAACTGGAAAAGATCCTCCTCATCTGCTACAGCCCCAATTTCAATTAAGATATCACTTAATTTGCCATTGGTCTTTTTTTGTATCTTCTGAGCCTGGTCAAGTTCATTTTGAGAGATCTTGCCCGCCTTGACCAGCATTCCACCTAATTCAACCGACATCTCCTGTCCTTAATCTTTGAAGATATCATCCAGCTTGTTTTCCACCGAGCGGGTAAATTCGGAGTCCAGTTTGGTATTTTTGGGTTCCTTGCCTTTGTGGGCCAGGGAGAGGATTTTAGCCAGATCCTCCGATACCTCCTTTGCGTATAACCTCACCATTCCTATGGTAGTTCGGTCGTCAAAGATCACCGCCAGAATAGTGCGTTCATCAATCAGACAGAGATGGATGTGATCCTTTTTACCCTGGTGGAAAAGCACACTGAATTCAGGTTCACCCACCAAGCGAGCGATTTCCTTGGTGGAGGCGAAGCTCCCGGCCAGAAGCGCTGACAAAGCTGTGGTATCAAGAGAATGTGTGAATCCCTGGCGGGTAATAAGATAGCCGTCCTTATCCACCATAAGTGCACATTTGGCTTCAGCGCCTTTGATTAACTTGATTAGCGCCTTGTCGATCTCCTCTATCTGATCCTCATAGATCACAAGATCACTTGAATTCAACGGGATACCTCCTGGGTTATTGACCTAATAATTTCTTTATCCAACCCCACAAGGGAAAACCCTTTGGGGACTTTTTTCTCTTTATGGAAACCGCCAATATCTTCTCCTGGGAAACCGGCTGGGATATGAACTCTCTATTCGCCTCGGTTTTCTTCTCAGTCAAGGTTTCTTTTTTTAATTCAGAAAGGACAGGACTTAAAACCGGTATTTTCCCTTCTTTGTGTTCCTCCTCCAGCACGGCAGTTGTTGAACTTAAGACCTTTTCAGTAGTTTCTTTTGATTCCTCGGCCACAAGAATTTTCTCCATCGCTCCGGGGACTATTCTGGCTTTTAACTTTTCTGCCCGGTATTGTGCCATTTCCACCTCCGGGGAGACATACCTTTCGCTTTCGCTGACCTCTGGTTTACCCTTTGTTTTATCCAGAACCAGTTTAGTCATACATTTAAGTGTGTCGAATACCCCCTGTCCGGTTGTAGCTACAGATTCAAAAAAAGTTAGTCCTTTGGAATTAAGCTGAGCTTCCAGTTCCTCCAGGGAAGCTATATCTGGCAAATCTCGTTTATTATATTGAAAAACTATAGGCAGGTTATCCATATCATAACCATATTCCTTGAGATTCTCCTTGAGATTTTCCAGACTCTCTATATTCTCATCCATTTTAGACCTCTGGGAATCAGCTACAAAGACCAAACCATCCACTCCCCGTAAGACCAACTTTCTGGTGGCATTATAGAAAACCTGGCCGGGTACGGTGTAGAGCTGGAACTTTGTGGAGAATCCATGAATGTCTCCAATGTTCAAAGGAAGAAAGTCAAAGAATAATGTTCTATCCGCATCGGTAGCCAAGGATATCAACTCCCCTTTGGTATTGGACGGTATTTTCTTATGAACATATTGTAAGTTGGTGGTCTTACCACTCAATCCTGGTCCATAGTAAACTATTTTACAGGAAATCTCTTTAAAAGCATAATTTATTGATACCATTTTCCTTCAATCTTTTTACATTGATCCTCTGGTTTGTATCCTCTGATGAGCATTCTTGATCTCCAACCTCACCAGTCCCATATTGACATCCGGTTCAGTGGTTACCACTAAAACCCCTATCCCCACGTCTGTGAGAAATAGTTTTCCCTTATCTGCTTCAATAGTTACCTGCTTAAAGTGAGTCGCCTGAAGTTTCTCCAGCGATTTATCTACGGTACTCACAATGGATGCTGCCAGAGCACCTACAGTTTCATCCTGAAAACGAGTATCTAAATCTGCAGCAATGATTATTCCATCAGAGCCCACCAAAAGACTTCCGGATATACCTGAGGTCTTATTAAGCTCTTCTAAGATCTGGTACATTCTCTACCTCCTGATTTTTCGAAAATATTCCAGCATATTTTTCACCCAAATATTTCTTTATCATCTCCACAGCCTTTAAAATCCTGATGTTTAAAAGTTCATCTGTGGAACGATGAGCCACACTTACCAGGGTAAAATCGTCAATGTTATTCAAACTGATCCAGAGCTTTTGAGACAAAAGCTCCATTCTCTCAATTGGGCTTGAATCTATTTTACTCAGCTGTTGAGAGTTAATCTCTCTTAAAAGCAAAGCTAAGGGGGCGATTTTCTCATCATCCCAACCAGCATTAACCCTTTTCGAAATCACCAGACCTTCATTGTCCAGCAAGATAACACCTTCCACGCCAGAATACTCCTTGACATAATCCAAAGCAGCTTTTAGATCAACCTGGACTTTCTCTGGTTTTTCGGTTACAGAGACTTTCTCCTCCTCAGAGGATTGGAAAGAAGACAAAAAGACCTTCTTGGGTCTTCTTCTCTCTTTCAAATCAGCTTCCATCTTATTTCCCAGAGAGATCTTAACCACAAAAGGAAGCAAAGATGCCTGGATCAATAAAGCGGGAAAGTAAGTGAAGATACTCACTTTCATCATAGAGATTGTCTCCAATGGAAACATGATATAAAGCAGCATGCCAAAGACAGCTCCAATCAAAAACCTCAAACCTAAAGTAATAAGACCATAAACAATAGGAACAAACAAAGGCAGCCCAGAGAAAAGCAGAAGATAAGCCACGAAATACCATAGCATTTCAATAGAAAATACCAGAAAAGGGGTAGAGGTAATTTTCACACCAAAATCATTAGGGAAAAATGCCAAAGGAACCACCGCCAAAAAAAATCCCAGCAAAATTAATAGTCTTTGCTCCTTTCTATTCTCTTTCTTCATTCTCTTCTCCATTATTTTTGTCTTTATGCAAAAGATATACT
>JBARPA010000387.1:0-6609 GCA_049642665.1 Candidatus Zixiibacteriota bacterium | reverse complement strand
GAAGTTGTTCCTCCTGGGGTTTGGAGGCATCGGAGAAGAGCAGTTATCTTTTTGACTGTGGAGAGGGAATAAGCTCGTCGATTTTAAGATTTGATGTTGATTACAACAGGATAAATGCCATATTCATAACTCATACCCATTCTGATCATATTTCAGGACTTTTCCTTTTGCTTCAAATGATGTATCTTTCTGGAAGGGAAAATCCTCTAAAGCTTTATTTGCCAGAGGAAGCCATACCCGGAGTGAAAAATTTTCTCAACCTGATATATCTTTTTCCTGAGAAATTATCCTTTGATCTTTATTTTCACTCCATGAATCCGGGTCTTTTCTTTGAAGATTCCGATTTGAAGGTCTTTGGTTATCCTAATAAGCATTTGATTGATAACAAGGAGCTTATAGAGAAAAAAGGGATTTCCAACAAAATGGAGAGTTTCTGTCTGGAAATCAAGTTTGACGATAAGAGGATAGTCTATTCAGGTGATGTGGGTGTTCTGGAAGATCTGGAGATGATCTCTCGTGATGCTGATTTTCTATTAACCGAATGTATGCATATTAACCTGGATGAGCTGATCAAACTTATAATTAAAAATAAGGTGAAAAAGGTTATTTTCACCCACATTCCTCCAGAGATGGAAAAAGAGAAGGATGAAATCGTTAGAAAAGCAAAAGAGTTAGGTTTTTCCAACCCGAAATTTGCCTTTGATGGAATGATCATAGAATTTTAGATTAATTCATCCCCTTAGATTGTTACAAAGATAACAAGCTCAAGAGCTTAAGTTGTTGATTTGCAACAGGAAAATCTGATTTGAAGGATGAGTATTATGCGTAAAATCTATTGACAAAGAATGTAAAAAGACTATATTGTAGAGTTAAATTGTAAAAAATTGGAGGTAATATGGCATCCACGAAAGTCTTTCATAATTTCATTAATGGAGAGTGGGTTGAATCGAAATCCGGCAGGGTCTTTGAGAACAAAAATCCTGCCGATACCAGGCAGGTTTTGGGTGTTTTTCAGAAATCCAATGCTGAAGACGCGAAGATAGCTATAGATGCTGCCAAAGAAGCTTACAAGCATTGGAGACTGGTTCCCGCACCTAAAAGAGCTGAAATGCTTTTTCATATAGGAGAGATGCTGGTTAAAAGAAAAGAGGAGTATGCTACTCAGATGACCCAGGAGATGGGAAAGGTTCTAAAAGAGACCAGGGGTGATGTACAGGAAGCGATAGATATGACCTATTACATGGCAGGTGAGGGGAGACGGCAGTTTGGTCAGACCACACCCTCTGAACTCCCCAATAAGTTCATGATGTCGGTGAGAATGCCCATGGGAGTGTGTTTGATGATTACTCCCTGGAACTTCCCCATGGCCATCCCCTCCTGGAAAATCATGCCCGCTTTGGTCTGCGGAAATACAGTGGTGTTTAAACCTGCTACTGATACCCCCCTCTCGGCCTGGAACATGGTTAAAGTCTGCGAGGAAGCTGGTATTCCCAAAGGTGTGGTTAACCTAATTACCGGCTCGGGATCGGAGTTAGGCGATCCTTTGATCCAATCAGAGCACGTAAAGATAGTTTCCTTCACTGGTTCCACTGCAGTAGGGAAAACGGTTTCTGAGAGTTGTGCTCCCAGCTTCACTCATACTCACCTGGAGATGGGGGGTAAAAATGCCATAATGGTAATGGACGATGCCAAAATCGATCTGGCTGTTGAGGGTGCTCTCTGGGGAGGATTCGGAACCACAGGACAGAGATGCACTGCTACCTCCCGGGTAATTGTACATAAAAAGGTTTTAAAGGAGTTCACTGATAGATTTGTGGAGCGAGCCAAAGCTCTGAAGGTAGGGAACGGTCTAAATCCCGAGGTGGAGATGGGTCCATCCATAAACGAATCTCAACTGAACACGGTGATGGAATACGTGAAGATCGGAAAGGAATATGATGGAGCCAAACTTCTATGCGGCGGGAAAAAACTCACCTCAGGAGATTATCAGTATGGTTATTACCACGAGCCCACCATCTTCGGGGATGTTGATCCCAAAATGAGGATAGCACAGGAGGAGATATTCGGACCGGTTGTGTCTATCATTCCCTGTGATAGCCTGGAGCAGGCCATAGAGATCTGTAACGGAACCATATACGGGTTATCCTCCTCTATCTACACCCAGGACGTGAACAAAGCTTTTACCGCCATAAGGGATGTTTATACCGGGATATTCTACGTTAATGCCTCCACCATTGGTGCCGAGGTTCATCTCCCGTTCGGAGGTACTAATCATACCGGCAATGGTCATCGGGAGGCGGGCACGGCTGCCCTGGATGTTTTCTCCGAGTGGAAGGCCATCTATGTGGATTTCAGCGGCAAGCTGCAGAAAGCCCAGATAGATGATTTTGCCGATTAAACAGGGATAATATAAATTTTCCAAAAGAGGGTAGGCTTTTTTGCCTACCCTTAAGAATTTCTATTAAAAAGGATTTTTATGAAAAAAAGAAAAGTTCTAATCATGGGAGCTGCAGGAAGGGATTTTCATAACTTCAACCTGGTGTTCCGGGACAATCCAGATTATCAGGTTATCGCCTTCACTGCCACTCAGATACCCCATATCGTGGGTAGACGATACCCCAAAACCCTGGCAGGAAAGCTTTATCCCAAAGGGATTCCCATTTTGTCTGAAGATGAGCTGGTGGACCTCATACACAAGCACAAAATTGACCAGGTGGTCTTTTCATATTCTGATGTACCCCATCAATACGTGATGGAGAAAGCCTCCCTGGTTAATGCAGCAGGGGCAGATTTTATGCTTTTGGCTGGGGAAAAGACTATGCTCAAATCGGAAAAGCCTGTAATTGCGGTATGTGCTACCAGAACCGGTAGCGGAAAATCACAGACCACCAGAAAGATCTGCGAGATATTGAAAAATAATGGCAAAGAGGTGGTGGTGATTCGTCACCCTATGCCCTATGGCGACTTAACCCAGCAGATCTGCCAGAGGTTTGCAAAATTCTCTGATCTGGATAAACACAAATGCACCATTGAGGAAAGAGAGGAATACGAACCCCATATCCTCAGGGGAACCGTGGTCTATGCCGGTGTGGATTATCAGATTATTCTCAAGCAAGCGGAAAAGGAAGCGGATGTTATACTCTGGGATGGTGGGAATAACGATATCCCCTTTTATCAACCTGACCTGCATATCACGGTGGTGGATCCTCACCGGCCGGGAAACGAAATATGTTATTTCCCCGGTCTGACCAATCTTTTGTTAGCTGACGTAGTGGTAATTAACAAAATAGACACAGCTCATCCAGAGGATGTGGAGGAGGTAAGAGCAAATGTCAGAAAAGTCAATCCCCGGGCCAGGGTGATTGACGCAGCCTCCCCTATTTTCGTGGATAAGCCCCAGGTAATCAAGAATAAAGATGTGCTGGTGGTTGAGGACGGCCCCACCTTAACCCACGGGGAGATGACCTATGGTGCGGGTGTGGTGGCCGCTGAGAAGTTCGGCGCCAGGAGCCTGGTTGACCCTCGTCCCTTTGTGGTGGGCGAGATCAAGGATACCTTTCAAAAATATCCCCATATAGGAACTCTGCTTCCGGCCATGGGTTATGGGAAAAAACAGATAAAGGATCTGGAGAATACCATTAACCGCACTCCCTGCGATGCCGTGGTCATTGGGACTCCGGTGGATTTACGAAGGTTTTTAAAGATAAATAAACCTTCGACTCAGGTTCGCTATGAACTCCAGGAGATAGGCTGCCCGGATCTGGAAGAGGTGATGGTTAACTTTTTGAAATGAACTTGAGGAATTAGTCAAAGACTCTAAGAAAAACCTATTCCATGAGCAAAAAGAAAAAGACAGCAGTGGTAGCTTTAGGTGGCAACGCCATCACCAGGCAGGGAGAAAGGGATACTATTCCCCGTCAGTTTGCCAATACCAGGGAGAGCCTGGCCGGCATAGTGGAACTGATCAGGGATGGTTATAGTCTGGCCATAACCCATGGAAATGGCCCCCAGGTGGGCAATGCTGTGCTCAGGGTGGAACTGGCAAAGGATAAAGCCACTTATCTTCCTCTCCAGATCTGTGTGGCTGACACAGAGGGGGGAATCGGATATATGATCGAGCAGTGCCTGGAGAACAGGTTAAAGGAGGAAAAGTTAAATAGGGACGTGGTTACCATCGTCACTCAGGTGGTGGTAGATAAAGATGACCTCTCAATCAAAAATCCCACCAAGTTCATCGGACAATTCTACTCCAAGAAACAGGCTCGGGAATTTATTGAGGAGAAAGATTGGGTGATGAAAGAGGACTCAAAGAGGGGTTGGAGAAGGGTGGTTCCCTCACCTGTTCCCCTGGAGATAGTGGGAAAAAAAACTATAAAAACCTTAGTTGATAAAGGCACCATAGTTATTGCCGCAGGCGGTGGGGGTGTACCGGTATATAAGGAAGATGGTGAACTAATAGGGCTGGATGCGGTTATTGACAAGGACCGGGCCTCGGCTGTTTTAGCTCGGGACATCAGGGCTGAGCTTCTTTTAATTTTGACCGGTGTGGAAAAGGTGGCATTAAACTTCGGTACTCTATTGCAAAAGGATCTGGATACGCTTACTCTAAAAGATGCAAAAAAATATTTGGCTGAAGGTCATTTTCCGCCAGGCTCTATGGGTCCTAAAATCGAAGCGGCTATTAAGTTTTTGGAATCCGGGGGGAAAGAGGTTGTAGTTACCTCCATTGGAAAAGCCTACCAATCGGTGAAGAAAAAAGCAGGAACCAGGATAGTTCATGGTTGAAGGTTTACAGTAAACAATAAAAAGATAATTTTTTATCATGTCCACTCTAAATGATGAAATCATAAAGGAGATTCTGAAAAAAGGAAAAATCTACGAGGTGGGGGGAGTGGTCCGGGATCGGATCATTTCTCCTGTTTTGCCGGATAAGGATATCGACTATCTGGTTGCCGGCTTGCCTCTGGATGATCTGTGTTCGGTTCTTAAAAATTACGGTAAGGTGGATCTGGTGGGAAAATCTTTCGGAGTGATAAAGTTCACCCCCAATGAAAGGTTCTCCACCAACGAAAAAGCTCCTGCATTTGACCTGGCTTTGCCCCGAAAGGAATACAGCACCGGAGTGGGACACCGGGATTTCAAGGTGGATTTCGATCATAATTTAAAGGTGGAGGACGATCTTTTACGCCGGGATTTTACCATCAACGCTATAGCTTATGATCTAGCAACCAAAAAGCTGGTGGATCCCCTGGGTGGAAAAAAGGATATCAAAAGGGGTTTGATCAGAATGACCAACCCTGATTCCTTTAAGGACGATCCCTTGAGAATGCTGAGGGGAATTCAATTTACCGCCAGGTTTGAGTTTGAGCTGGAAGACGAGACCTTCCAAAGCCTGTGCCGGAATGTCGAACTTATCCGCACCATTTCCCCGGAACGTATCCAGGAGGAGATAAATAAACTTCTAACCCGAGCCAAAATGCCTTCCATAGGTTTCAGACTGATGCACAAAACCGGACTTCTAAAGGAGATATTCCCGGAGCTGGAGATAGGTGCAGGGGTGGATCAGCCGGGTGGATATCATCAGTACAACGTGTTCGAGCATTCCCTGATCACTGCGGATAACGCGCCCATGGATTTAGCAATAAGATTAGCTGCCCTTTTCCATGACGTATCCAAACCAGAGACTAAATCTCTTACCGATACGGGAGCCACCTTTTACAGTCACGATAAAAAAGGAGCTAAAGTCACTCAGAAGATTTTGCAGAGACTTCGTTACTCCAACGAGCTCATCTCCAGGGTTGCGCTTCTGGTGGATAAACATATGTTTACCATGGGTGTGGGAGATAAAGGGTTGCGTCGGTTGATAAACCGGGTGGGCCAGGAGAACATTTTCGACCTTCTGGAATTGAGAAGGGCGGATATCATTGCTCAGGGAAGAGGGGGTGATACCCTGGAGGTGGATGAATTTGAGCAAAGGATAAAACTGGAAATAGATAAAAAACCGCCCTTTGGCCTAAAGGATCTTATGGTGAATGGAGATGACATTATGAAAGAATTTGAACTTACTCCAGGTCCCTTGGTGGGCAGGGTATTAAATCATCTTATGGAAAAGGTTCTGGATGAGCCGGAGTTTAACCAAAAGGATAAACTTTTAAAAGAAGCTAAGGATTTTTTAAACCAAACGAAGTAATTTAGAAATAAAGAAAGAAACCTTAAAACGGAGAGGTTGTATGAAGATTCACGAATATCAAGCTAAAGAGATTTTTAAAAAATACGGGATTCCTGTTCAGCCCGGGGAGATGGCTACCACCGCGGAGGAAGCTAAATCCATCGCAGAAAGGATCGGCAAGCCGGTGATGGTCAAGGCTCAGGTTCTGGTGGGTGGCAGGGGCAAAGCCGGTGGCATCAAATATGCCGAAAATCCGGACCAGGCTTATGAGCATGCCCAAAACATCCTGGGCATGGAGATCAAGGGAATAAAGGTGAAAAAGGTTCTGGTGACCGAGGCTGCGGATATCGCATCTGAAGCTTATATCGGAGTTATAGTGGACAGAAGGAGCAAAAAACCGGTTATTATGGTTTCCCCTGCCGGTGGTGTGGATATCGAGG
>JBARPA010000386.1:0-4184 GCA_049642665.1 Candidatus Zixiibacteriota bacterium | reverse complement strand
GATAATCTTCAGAGCCAGGTCCATCGAACGGTTCAGAACGTCCTCCAGAAGAACGATGGTCCCTTTTCGGGTGGACATGACCTTCTCCTTAAATAGGATCCATCCGAATTCCACGTGCACCAGATCTTCAGCCCAGGGGTAACCCATAAGTTCCAGCACCTTGAAAATCTGTTGGAAGTGAAGTTTCTGAGCAGAGCCCACCACATACAGAAGTTTATGAAAATGGTAGGTTTCATATCTGTAGATAGCAGCTGTTAGATCCCTGGTGGCATAGAGCGTAGCCTCGTCTTTTTTCCTCAGAAGACAGGCTGGTAGATTATATTTCTCCAGATTGACGATCAAGGCATCCTGGCTGATCTGGGTGAGTCCGGCAGCCTTTAATTTATCAATGGTGGAATCCATAAATCGATTGTAAAAACTCTCCCCGGTAAATGCACCAAATTCTATTCCCAGCAACTCATATATCCTTTTGAACTCCTCCATACTGTAATCTTTGAATCTCCTCCACAGTTTGGTTGCCTCCTTCTCTCCGGTCTCCAGTTTTTTGAACCATTCTCTGGCTTCCTCATCCAGATCCGGGTTATCCTCAGCCCTTTTGTGAAACTCCACATATAGATCGAAAAGTGTGTTTACGGGATCTGACTTAAGTTTTTCCTCATCCCCCCATTTTTGATAGGCTACTATTAATTTGCCGAACTGGGTTCCCCAATCGCCCAGGTGGTTTATGCCCACGCATTTGTAACCCAGAGCTTTGTATATATTAGACACGGCATTGCCGATTACTGTGGATCTCAGATGACCCACCCCAAATGGCTTGGCTATGTTGGGAGAGGAAAAGTCAATAACGATGGTTTTACCCTTTCCGGATTCATCCCCACCGTAAGATTCCTTTTGTTCAAAAATCCTTGTAAAAACTTCCTGGGCCAGTTTAAATCTATTGACTTTGAAATTTACATAAGGGCCATTGGAATAGATCTCCTCGATCAGCACCCTGGCTTTTAGTTTATGGGACAGTTCAGAGGCGATTTCATCAGGCGGTTTTTTTAATCTTTTGCTCAGGATAAAACAGGGAAAAGCATAATCTCCCAATTTCTCCTCTGGAGGGATCTCTATGGTTTTCTCCAACTCGGCGGATGTGAGATCCACCTTTTCTTTCAGAACATCAATTATCTCTTCAACAAATATGTTCATTGTCTATCCTGAGTTCATCTTCTCTTTAAGATTAATAAATGAGTTTGAAAATCTTAATCAAGCTTTTCTGAAATTTTTTTATTCTTTCTTTAGAAGTTGTAGACACCGGAGAAAACCTCACAGGTAGGTCCGGTGACGAATAAGTGGTTGGTGAAATCATCCCATTCGGTTTTCAATTTTCCATGTGGAAAAATAACCTGGGCTTTCCTTTTGGTCTTGCCCTTAAAAAATGAGGTTACCAGGGCAGCGCAGGCACCGGTCCCGGAGGCCAAAGTCTCACCGGCAGCTCTCTCCCAAACCCTAAGCTCGATTTTTCTCGGGTTAATAACCTTGGCAAACTCAACATTAGTCTTATCGGGAAACATGGGATGGTTCTCAATAAGACTACCGATCCTTTGCCAATCTTTTGGGAAATTCCTGACCAAAACCACGGTATGAGGATTTCCCATGGAGAGGGAGGTAATTTCGAAAACCCTCCCCTCTATTTTCAGCTTCTCCTGAATGCAAAACTTCAAACCACCTTTAACCGGTATTTTTTTTCTGTCCAGAACAGGTTCTCCCATATCCACCCTTATCTGAAAATTCCTGGGATCAGAGCTTAAGATCTCAGTCTGGATTATTCTATTTTTGGTTTCAATCTGCTCTTTTTTTCTTCTGGAAAGTTTGTGCTGGTATAAATATCGAGCAAAGCAACGTACTCCGTTTCCGCACATCTCCGCTTTCGATCCATCCGGATTATAAAATCCCATCTTAAATCTAGCTTTGGTGCCGGGCAGAATCAGGATCAAGCCATCCCCCCCCACCCCGAAATGTCTGTCACATATGCTTCGGGAGAGTTTTCTAAGGTTTATTCCCTTTAGATTCTGTTTAAAGCAATCGATGTAGATATAATCATTGCCCAGAGCCTGAAGTTTACTGAACTCAATTTTCATTTTAATTCACCGCATTACCTTATTTTTATCCGACTCATTTGTCATCTTTTAGACCAATGAATCGGGTAATTATAGCATTCGAAATTTAATCAACAGAATGCCTTTTCGCAAATGATTTTTAAAAACCAGATAACCTTTCATTTTTATTTAAAAAGACAATATTAATATACCAAATAATGTTTCCAGAACCTAACTTAAGTTAGGTTCTGGCCTCCTACTGGCGAGCTGAAGCTCGCCGCTACATTTTGAACAATCTGTTCCATCCGTTGGGAATATATAAAAAAATCCCGCCCCGAATTGAATCGGGGCGGGAAACAGTCTCCGTATCAGAAAACAGGTTCTATTACAAATCTAAGGGGCATCCTGCACCAAGATTCATCCACTGATCATCAGCAAACAGACTCGGCCTGGAGAATAATAGCTGGTACTCTGTATCAAAGAACCGGTTCTTGTCGGTGGGAGGTATTCCACTGCCTCGGAGTATGTAACCCGTCAGGAAGACAATATCCTCGATCTTGGTCTCTCCATCGCAGTTCACATCAACCTGATCGATGAAGGGCAATGGAGGTATACCGCTTCTCAGCACGTAGCTGACCAGGTACACTATGTCAGCCACATCCAGGATACCCGGTGAAGCTGCGCCAGTAGCGAAGTTGCCTACGTCTCCTCTGTAGAAGCCGGCTCCTCTCATGATCTTATAGAGTTTGCACCTGTAAGCATCATAATCGGTGGAAGGAATCTGCCAGTCATACCAGATAAAGTACTCCTGAAGAGTCTTCTCTCCCGCAGCCAGGCTGAACTTCTCGGAGTTAAACAGGTAACCGTAGTCGAAGGTGTCGGTGTTGGCCGGCACCTTATCCGGCACGGACCACCAGTTTCTCTCCATCATAGCCTTAAGGCTGTCATAGGGACCGCCAGGAACGTTCGCATAGTAGTAGGTGTTGTGATCGCCAATATCCATACCCGGAGCGATCTTGCCCACAGAGGTGGGGGCCAGGGTCACGTAAGCCACCAGGTCCTCCCTGGTGGAGTCGTAGGCCCAGTAGGTATTGGTCAATGAGTCTCCGCCGCCATATGAGGTGTTGGGATCCGGCAGGTTAACGTCCCAGTCCATAAACAGCGACCACTCTAAGTCGTCTATCTGGGTATCGCCGGTATTGGTGATTACAAACTTCTGGTAGACCACGTCGCCCAGAGGATCACCAAAAAGCACTCCGTACCACGGATCCAGACCGATGGCCAGCATCTCAACGTCTAAAGGCAGCTCATGGCCCGAAACGCTGTGATAGTAACGAGCATAGCACCGATCAATAAGCATGGTCTCAAAGGTGGCAGTGTCGCAATCCAGACCAGCGTACGGGAAGAACCTGATATCCTCACCAATAGTAGTCACACCCATGGCCAGATCCTCGGCTGAGGTTCCCAGGAATATGGTTCCCTCAAACAGATTATCGACCATTTCAGGGTAGTACTCCCAGACGAAGCTTCCAGGACCCTCTTCTCCGAAGTTGGTCTTGGTCATATACGTATTCCAGGCGTCAATGTCGTCTCTGACAAACGGACTACCCGGACAGATGACCACCGCATACTCGATCTCGGTATGGACCTCGCCAATGGGATCAGATGATGGTGCCCTGAAGGGCTCCAGCTCAGGTGTGAAGTTCATTCCGTAGAATGCAGTAGTATACCCCTCATATATCATGGAGATGATTCCACCCGGGCTGGGTGAATCCAGCACCACCTGGTAGTAATCGTGGGACACGTTGCCTGCATCGAAATGACACGGCGGATCGCAGGGATGGTTGTGAGGAATGAACACACCACCGGAACTGTCACCCGGAGTCAGGCCATCACAGTATCCGTTAAGCCACGGATCGCTTAAGCTCAAAAGGAAGAACTCCCAGTTCACACCAGAACAGGTGACGTAATGTCCACCCAGACGGAACCACTGCTCACCATCGAAGTACCAGTAACCCAGAAGCAGTATCACGTCCTGGGATAGTCTGATCTGATACTCGATGTCATCAAAGCTGGGCTGAACTATGGTGGTCTCGGTCAACC
>JBARPA010000385.1:0-1786 GCA_049642665.1 Candidatus Zixiibacteriota bacterium | reverse complement strand
GGTATGCTTTTTCCGGTCTACTGGATGGTCAAAACGTCTTTTTCCACCCAAGCTGGACTGGTGATCCAACCAAAAGATTTAATTCCATCCGGCTTAACTATAAAAAACTATCTGGATTTGTGGCAGTGGGGTCCTTTTCCACGATATTTTCTGAATAGTCTTCTGGTGGCTGGATTGGTGACTTTCTGTAATATGATTTTCTGCTTGATGGTGGGCTATGCCTTTGCCCGGAGGGAATTTCTCTTTAAAAACCTTCTATTTCTCTCTGTCATATTTGTTATAATGATTCCGGCACATATTATTATCGTTCCTCTATTTCTGATAATCAAGTGGCTGGGATGGTATGACACTTACCTGGCTTTAATTGTCCCCTGGATGGTCACGCCTTTGGGGGTTTTTCTGATGCGGCAGTACATCCAATCCTTGCCCCGGGATTTAGAGGATGCTGCCAGAATCGATGGGGCAGGTGATTTTAAGATTTTATTTTCTATAGTAATGCCTTTATGCCGACCAGCTTTAGCTGTTTTGGGCATTCAGGTATTCTTGACCACCTGGAATACGTTTCTTTTCCCCTTTATTCTTACTTCCTCCCAGAAAATGAGAACCCTTCCTGTGGCACTGGCTCTTTATCAGGGCTATCAGACCATTGACTGGCCTCATCTTTTGGCTGCCTCATCAGTTGCCGCATTGCCTGTGATAATCATGTTCTTATTCTTTCAAAGACAGATTATTGCGGGATTAACTGCCGGCGCCATTAAGAAGTAGCTCAAAATCCTAACAGGACAAAAGATATCGAGAATAAAAGAGATTTGTAAAAACTCCTTGCTTTTGGAAATAAATAGTTTTATAATTGACAAAAGTATAATTGGTGGTTGATTCGATCCGTAGCGATTGAATTATAAATTTTCTACCAAGAAAAGCCGGAGAAGACCCAAAATCGTAACATAGTCTTCGACTGTAACCCATATCAGAGATCACAGGATTGGTGAAATAACTAAACACATAATAAAAATCAGGAGGTTAAAATGCAGATAAGACTCTCTAACGGTAAAGAGATTCCAATGGAGATGCACAAGGTACGGATTGTGCAGCAAACCAGATTGGTTCCCATTGACGAAAGGCTTAAAGCCATCCAGGAAGGTGGTTATAATACTTTTGCACTAAGGAGCAGGGATCTATTCCTGGATATGCTGACTGACAGCGGATCAAATGCAATGAGCGATAATCAGCTGGCGGCTATGATGGTTTCCGATGATGCCTATGCTGGAAGTGAGAGTTTTTACAAATTGGCTGGGGCAATAGAAGATGTTTTGGGATTCAAATATGTACTGCCCGTCCATCAGGGAAGGGCAGCAGAGCATCTAATAGCCAAGGTATTTGTAAAGCCCGGCGATATTATTCCCATGAACTATCATTTCACCACCACCAAAGCCCACTTTGAAATGGCTGGGGGTAAGGTTCTTGAGATTTTTGCTGACGAAGCTTTAAATACCCAGAGCACCCATCCCTTTAAAGGGAATATTGACATCCAGAAACTTCAGGATACCATAAAAAAGTATGGTAAAGACAAGATACCATTTGTTAGGATTGAGGCAACTACAAATCTTCTGGGTGGCCAGCCCTTTTCCATGGAGAATTTAAAGGAAGTCAGGCGGATCTGCACAGAGAATAATCTCATGCTGGTCTATGACGGGAGTCTGATTTCCGAGAATTCCTATTTTATAAAGATGAGGGAAAAGGGGTATGAAAATAAAAGTATCCAGGAGATCATCACCGAGATGATGAG
>JBARPA010000384.1:0-1925 GCA_049642665.1 Candidatus Zixiibacteriota bacterium | reverse complement strand
ATGTAGTCTCATTACCACACATCATGAATGGAATAACTGCGATGAGTAAACAGGGTTCTGCAGTGCTTTTAATCACGCATAGTGAGGAGGCGGTAAGGGTAGCCGAGGAAGTGTCGATAATATGCGCCGGGAAGATAATCAATTCTGGACCACCACAGGAAATGTGTCACTGGTTTAAGAATAATTGCCAAACGTGTCCCCATATCGGTGAACCGAATTACAACGGAGTTTAATAGATGCTTGTTATCAAGGAATATGAATCGTTGCTTGAAGCCTATGGCAGGGCAGGTGGGAACCTGGATGCCTTAAAAAGCAAGGAGGTGGGCAATCTTGTTATCCATAAAAACAAAGTCCTTAGCGTTAAGGAAGCCGATGGGATAAAGGTAGAGACAGAAGAGACTGAAAGCGGGGTTAATATTTACTTTTTAGTGGAAGAAGGGGCAAAAATCAAATACCCCGTTCATTTATGCTTTGGCGTCTTGCCCAAGGAGGGATTGCAGGAGATTATGTTGAGAGTGGAGGCACAGGATAACAGCGAGGTAAATGTGATTGCTCATTGTATCTTCCCCAATGCCGTCGATGTAATACACAAGATGGATGCTGCTATAAAAATCGGCGATAATGCCAAATTCAGCTATCACGAAACTCACTATCATGGGGAGTTCGGCGGGGTTAAGGTGATTCCAAAGGCAAGAATCGAGGTAGGCAGGAAAGGGGTCTGGGAGAGCACCTTCTCTCTAATTCAAGGCTGCGTGGGCATGTTAGATTACGATTTCGAGATTTTTGGTGATGAGAAAAGCATAAACGAGCTTATGGTAAAGGTCTTTGGCAAAAAGGAAGACGATATAAATATAGTAGAAAAAATTCATTTGAACGGCCAGGGAGCCAGGGGACTGGCAAAAAGCCGTCTGGTGTTAAATGACAATGCCAAGGCAATGGTCAGGGGTGAAACATATGGCAATGCCCCCTTTGCCAGAGGTCATGTTGACTGCCTCGAAATTGTGAATGGAGACGGAGTGATAGCAAGGGCAATACCACTTGTATATGTGAATGACAAGCAAGCGAAGGTTACTCATGAGGCTGCTATCGGTAGTGTAGACAAGAAGCAGATGCAAACATTGATGGCCAGAGGACTAAATGAGGAAGAGGCAGTTGATGTCATCGTAAAAGGTATACTGAGATAATACCAGCGTTGCCATTGCGAGTTGCAGGCAAGAGGGGTTCCCTGGAAATTCGCAGAACTTTCAGGGCGAAAAACAATCTCACCAGCATAATAAATGATATAAAGGATTTCCATAAATCATGGGAAAAAGAAGTTCGGAAATAGAAATCCTTGCGATTTCCAGAGACGGTGAAGAGAAAAAAAAGGATGAGGTCATCCATGAAGAAACGGTTGTCGTCAGGATAGACGGAGAGGTTCACGAATTCCACTGTCTCCCAACCAATTTAGAGGAGATGATACTTGGTAATTTGAAATCAAGGGGAATTGATGCCTCTTCCTCCACTATCACGAAAATCGCCGCTAATGAATTTAAGGTCGACCTTCCGCTTGTGAAACGGTCTATAAATAATCCTCAAGAGTGTCAATCCCACAAGAATTTAACCCGCAAGGAAGTTTTTAGCTCGGTGGAAATGCTTAATCAACATGGTTTCTTATTTAAAAAAACTGGATGTGCACATGTTATTGGAATTTGCGGAGATGGAAGAGAGATTTTTGTAGAGGACACGAGCAGGCATTGCGCCATAGACAAAGCCATTGGTCTGGCAATCAGAAACGGAATTGATTTATCGAATGGCTTTTTGGTCGCTTCCTGTCGGCAGACAGTCTCAACAATAAGAAAGGCGATTTTTTGCGGAATACCAATAGTAATAAGCATCGCCGCACCCACAGACTTAGCGGTAAAAGAAGCCGATGAATACGGAAT
>JBARPA010000383.1:0-6447 GCA_049642665.1 Candidatus Zixiibacteriota bacterium | reverse complement strand
GATCCTATCAGCGGAGGATGTTCCCACTAATGCTACTTTTGTGGATTCGGGCAATGGAGCGGGTTCATTTACCTTTAACCCGGATTATAGTCATGCTGGATTATACAATGTGACTTTCATAGCCTCGGATGGAACTTTAGCGGATTCAGAGGTAGTGGCCGTAACGGTTAATGATGTTAACCGATCACCGGTATTAGATTCTATTGGTTCGAGGTTTGTGGATGAGGGACTGACATTATCATTCCGGGTACATACCACAGATCCAGATTTAGATTCGATAATATTGACAGCAGAGACTGTTCCCCTGAATGCCACTTTTGTGGATTCAGGCAATGGAGCGGGATCATTTAGCTTTAATCCGGATTATGATCAGACAGGAATTTACAGTGTAACCTTTATTGCATCTGATGGTTTATTGGCAGATTCGGAGTTGGTGAATATAACAGTTAATGAGACAAATAGGGCACCGGTAACAGATGCGGGTTCAGATCAATCCGGAATAGAGGCCAACACTCTGGTAACTTTAGATGGATCAGGATCTTACGATCTGGATGGGGATTCCATAACTTATCACTGGGCCCAGGTGGGTGGTCCCGGTGCGAGTCTATCTGACTCCAATGCGGTTCAGCCTACATTCACTCCAACTGTCAAGGGTACATACATATTCCAATTAATAGTCAGTGATGGCTTCTTAGATAGTCAACCGGACAGCATAAGTGTAGCGGTTAATAACCAGCCGCCGATTGCAGATGCAGGTTCGGATCAGTTAGGAGTAAAAGTCAATACTCTGGTTACTCTGGATGGCTCAGGATCCTACGATCCTGATGAAGATTCCTTGAGCTATGAATGGATTCAGATTTCCGGACCATCAATTAGCTTATCAGATTCCGCTGTGGTTAATCCCACTTTCACGCCAGTTTTAACCGGTGATTATCAATACCAATTGATTGTTTATGATGGACTTATATTCAGTCAGCCGGATACAGTGTTGATCAATGTGCCGGCACCACCAAAGGCTGTTGGTGATCTAATGGCAACAATTTCTGGAGATTATGTTTCACTCTCCTGGTCAGCAGTTACGGTCGATACCTCAGACAAGATAACCTCCATAGAGCGTTATGTGATCTACCGGGGTATCAAGGCATATTTCGCTCCATCCCCAGCGGATTCAATAGGTTATACAAACAGCCTAACTTTGAGCTTTGAGGATTCAGACATAGGAGGAGCTGATGTTGTGGGAGATGTAGATACAAATTACTATTATGCAATAAAAGCGGTTGATGTTTATGGAAACTACTCGGGTGTTTCCAATCGAGTGGGAGAATATGACTATGAGATAGTTGTAACTCCAAACACGGATTTCAGTTACGTAACTCTGCCCTTCACCGGAACAGGGATAACCGATGCCGATGGTTTGATAAACTCAATAGGAACCTCAAATATTAACAACGTGAATAGATTCATTCAGTCCTCCCAGAGCTATGAGGCCAGATTTTCTGCTGGGTATGGGACTAACTTCAGTGTAATTCCAGGTGGGGTATATCAGGTTAATGCCAAAAACTCCACCATCTGGAGTATAGCTGGTGGTGTACCTCTTGCTGGTTCAATAAGTTATGGTATTTCCACCACTCCCACTACTGACTTTAACTTCATTTCAATACCTTTTGAGAATGAGGACGTATATCAAACAGCTCAGGATGTAATTGACAGTTTACCGGGTGCTTTGAATACCCTGAACAATTTCATACCCTCATCCCAGAGCTGGGAATCTCGTTTTGCTGCTGGTTATGGCAAGAACTTTGAAGTAAAACCGGGCGGAGTATATCAGGCCAATGCTAAGACTTCGGCCACATTTCCGCCAGAGGAATAGATAATTCTATGATGTTTTTTACGTATATTTTAATAAAAGCAGTGAGGTGAAAAAAACGATGTCAATGACGATGTTATCCACAGTGGGAAGGGGTATCAAATTGTTTTATAGACTTAAGTATTTACCAGTCCTTATCTGGTTTTTGATAATTCCTTTCTCCCAGGTTTTTGCTCAGGGAAGTATCACCGGAACTGTTAATAACTCGGATATGAGTGTCCCGGCTGATAGCGAGCTTAGCTTCTGGGGGTTTCTGGATGATACAGATGAGGAGATAAGAGCCGAGCTTTCAGACGGAGCTGGATATCAGAATCCCTACTGGTGGGATGATTTCCAGAACTATGGGACTGAAGCCGCTGGAAATCCCTATGATTACTTTTTCAGCAACCTGGTCAATAATGAGGCCTATCAACTGGCAGGGTTGATTCCCAGTAACTCCTATCAGGAGGAGAACATCGTCCTGGCATCTGTCTCCAATCCTTCCCAGCCCAGCGGGATGAAAACCACGGTTACATCAACTTCTCGGGTGGTGGTGAGCTGGAAAAAAGTTTCCGGAATCACTTATCACATCTATCGACGTTATACCTCCAGCAATGGCTCGCTTTTCAGGTTAGATGATCCTTCCGGTTCTTTATCCAATTCTGGAGTTTCGGATTCATTCTTTGTGGATACGGGGGTGGATGGAGTAAGCTCCTACACCTATATGGTAATTGGAGAGGATGCCTCGGGAAACTACACTCCTCACTCGGATGAGGCTTCTACCAGTTCCTCTACGCCAACAGCTCCGGTGGTGGCGAGCATTTCTCCTAATACTGGTTCCACAGTGGGAGGAACCTCTGTGACCATAAAGGGAGAGAACTTCGATGGAAATGGAGTATCTGTTACCATTGGTGGAATTGCTGCTACCAGTGTGGTAGTGGTTTCACCCTTTGAGATCACCTGCTTGACTCCGGCAGGATCAGCTGGCTCAGCTGATGTGGTGGTTACCAATATTGCATCAGGGCTTTCCTCATCTCCTTTAACAGGAGGTTTTACCTATTACGTTAACACTCCTCCAATTGCTGACGCCGGACCTGATCAAACCGGAGTTATCGCAGGCACCCTGGTAACCCTGGATGGTTCGGGCTCCTTCGATATAAATGGTGACTCTTTGGGCTACCACTGGAACCAGATATCAGGTCTGAGTGTGGTTCTATCTGACAGCAACACGGTCAACCCCACCTTTACGCCTAATACTGGTGGAACCTACTATTTCCAACTTTATGTGGATGACGCAATAGATTACAGTCAGCCGGATACAGTGCTGATCGGAGTTGAGAATCAGAAACCTGTTTTGGCCTCCATCGGCTCTAAATCTGTAGATGAGGGGCAGACATTGGAGTTCAGGATCAGCGCTACAGACTCTGATGGTGATTCTGTAATACTCAGTGCGGAGAATGTTCCAACCAATGCAACTTTTGTTGATTCTGGTAATGGAGCGGGATCATTTATATTTAATCCAGAATATACCCAATCTGGAGTCTTTAATGTGACCTTTATAGCCTCTGATGGTTCCCTGGCGGATTCTGAATTAGTTGCTATAACAGTAAATGATGTGAACAGGCAACCGACATTGGATGCCATTGGAGCAAGGAATGTGGATGAGGGGCAAACTTCGGAGTTCAGAGTTTCAGCTACAGATCCGGATGGAGATGCTCTGACTCTATCAGCGTTGGACGTTCCCACCAATGCAACATTTGTGGATTCGGGCAACGGAGCCGGATCGTTCTCCTTTAATCCCGACTATACTCAAGCTGAAGTCTATAATGTGACCTTCATAGTCTCGGATGGTTCGTTGGCAGATTCTGAGCTGGTACAGGTAACGGTTAATGATGTAAATCGGACACCGGTACTGGATTCGATTGGAGCAAAGTTTGTGGATGAAGGACAAACCCTGGAATTTAGAATATCAGCTGCAGATCCAGATGTGGATGCTATCAACTTATCCGATGAAAACGTCCCCATTAATGCAACATTTGTAGATTCGGGCAACGGAGCTGGATCATTTACCTTTAATCCGACCTATGATCAAGCAACCGTCTACAATGTGACTTTTATAGCCTCTGATGGTTCTCTTGCGGATTCTGAATTAGTTACCATAACGGTGAATGATGTGAATCGTGCTCCTGTGGCTGATGCGGGATCGGATCAGTTAAATGTTGAAGCGAGTATGTTGGTAACCCTGGACGGATCCGGTTCCTATGATCCGGATGGAGACTCGATAGGTTACCATTGGAGCCAGATTTTGGGTCCTTCTTTTACCTTATCGGACACCAATATAGTTAACCCGACCTTTACCCCGGATATCAAGGGCAATTATGAGTTTGAGTTAAATGTGGATGACGCATCATTGATGAGTTCGCCGGATACGGTATTGGTATCGGTGGACAATCAGGCACCGATTCTTGATTCCATTGGTCCCAAGTTTGTGGATGAAGGTCAAACCTTAGAGTTCAGAGTTCATGCTTCTGATTCGGATGGAGATGCTCTAATATTATCAGCTGAGAATGTTCCCACCAATGCATCATTTGTCGATTCAGGCAACGGAGCTGGATCATTTACCTTTAATCCAACCTATGATCAAGCAAACGTCTACAATGTAACCTTTATAGTCTCTGATGGCTCATTGGCTGATTCGGAATCAGTTGCCATAACCGTAAATGATGTGAACAGGTCACCAATACTGGCTTCCATTGGATCAAAGGGTGTGGATGAAGGGCAGACCCTGGAGTTTAGAGTAAGCAGTACAGATCCGGATGGAGATGCTTTAACCCTGTCAGCCGTGGATGTACCTATCAATGCGACATTTGTAGATTCGGGCAATGGAGCAGGTTCCTTTAACTTCAGTCCAACCTATGATCAGGCAGAAACTTATAATGTAATCTTCATTGCCTCCGATGGATTGCTGGCTGATTCGGAATTAGTTATCATAACAGTGAATGCTGTTAACCGATCACCGGTATTGGATGCTATTGGTTCGAAAAATCTGGATGAGGGGCAAACCTTAGAGTTCAGAGTTCATGCTTCAGATCCGGATGGAGATGCTTTGACTTTATCGGCGGAGAACGTTCCCCCCAATGCCACATTTGTGGATTCAGGCAATGGGGCGGGCTCATTTACCTTTAATCCGAATTACACTCAGTCCGATTTATACAATGTTACATTCATAGCCTCGGACGGATCCCTGGCGGATTCCGAGTTTGTAGCCATAACAATAAATGACGTGAATCGGGTTCCGGTTCTGGCTTCCATTGGACCCAGGTTTGTGGATGAGGGACAGACCTTAGACTTTAGAGTGTCAGCCACAGATCCGGATGGAGATGTTTTAACTTTATCAGCGGAGAACGTTCCCCCCAATGCCGCCTTTGTAGATTCCGGCAATGGGGCAGGTTCATTTACCTTTAATCCCGATTACAATCAGTCCGGTTTATACAACGTTACATTCATAGCCTCGGACGGATCCTTGGTGGATACCGAGTTTGTAGCCATTACCGTGAATGAGTCAGGCAACCAGGCGCCGGTACTGGATTCCATCGGGTCGAAGACGGTGGCTGAGACTGGAACTTTAGAGTTCAGAATTCGCGCCACAGATCCGGAAAGTGATGTACTCACCTTAACCGCTGAGAATGTTCCTGTCAATGCCTCCTTGGTGGATTCAGGCAACGGAGCGGGATCATTTACCTTCAACCCGGACTATACTCAGGCCGGATTATACAATGTGACCTTCATTTCCTCAGACGGCTCACTGGCGGATTCTGAAATAGTGGAGATCACGGTAACTAATACTAACAGAGCTCCGGTTTTGGATTCCATTGGTTCAAGGACTGTGATTGAGGGAGGTCATCTGGGATTTATTATGAGTACTTCGGATCCTGATGGGGAGGCTCTTACCTTAACTGCTGAGAACATTCCGGTTAACTCCACATTCAGCGATTCCGGTAATGGGAAGGGATTGTTTGAGTTTGACCCGGATTACACCCAATCCGGATTACATTACATAACCTTTAAAGCCAGCGATGGAGATCTGGTGGACAGTGAGGTGGTGGAGATAACTGTAATCGAGGCTGGAAACCAATCACCTGCTTTAGATTTTGTTGGACCCCAGACCGTGGCTGAGACCCAAACCTTGATATTTAAAGTCAGTGCCACAGATCCGGATGGTACCACCCCAGCTCTGATGGCTTTTAATTGGCCGGCTAATTCAACATTCGTTGATAGCGGAAATGGTAAAGGCTCGTTCAGCTTCTATCCCAATTATGATCAAGCTGGCATGTACACTGTGGGCTTTGTGGCCACGGATGGATCTTTGGCAGATACTGAACTGGTGGAGATCACGGTAACCGAAACTAATCGGGTTCCAATACTTGATTCCATAGGTGCCAAGATAGTGACAGAGGGACAAACACTTGAGTTACGGGTTTCAGCAACAGATCCGGATGGGAATGCTCTAACTTTATCAGCAGAGACTATTCCCAGCAATGCAACTTTTGTGGATTCGGGCAATGGAGCAGGATCCTTTACCTTCAATCCGGATTATACCC
>JBARPA010000382.1:0-3685 GCA_049642665.1 Candidatus Zixiibacteriota bacterium | reverse complement strand
GGAATGGGAGGCGGTCCACCCGGTGGAGGCAGGGGCGGCCCCCACATGCAGCAGCCCGAAAAGCAAGAGGTCTGGTTGAAAACCCAGCTGGCTTCACCGCCTGAAGAACAGGGATAGATCAATGTGCAGATTTTCAAAATTCAGGACACGGTGGGCAGTGGTTTTTTGCAGTCCGGTTCTCTTCTTATTATTAATCTCCTGTGCCACCGTGAGATCTTCCAAAAAATATGTGGGCACAGTTTTCGATTCAGAAACCTCAGCCCGGATAGAGGAATCCTTCCAGGCTTTATGGGAGACGCGGACAGTCTATTTTGGTCAGGAGAGAATGGGTGGAAAGTCTTTGCAGGTGGGCATCCCTTTTATGGGGGCTGGAGATCGGGGTAAAGACAGTGAATTTCCGATTCAGATCACTGCCACTTTAATGGATTCCTTGCTCATCGAGGCTGGATTAAAGTACTACGTTTCTTTCCTTGAGATGACTCCGGAGGAGGAAGCTGAGTTTCGCAGTAATTATTACAGTAAATACGATCCTGCAAATAATCTCCTTATCTGGTGTGAATTGCAAACCAATTGGGCCAAACTCCATCTGGATCCTGACCGCTGGACTATCTTTATTGAGGATGATGCCGGCAATCAATATGAGCCCGTACAGATATTGGAGGAATCCCAACCTATTCGCCAGACGGAGATGGACATATTTCCTGATTTCCAGCCCAAACTGGGGCTTCGGGGATGGGAATCCCATCAAAAGACTATAATGCTTTGCTTCCCAAAGTTCGATTTTTATCAAAACCCTATTCTTTCAGATAAACTGCAATTTCTTAAATTGGTCTTTAAATTGAGTGATGATCAGAAAGCAAGAGCAGAAGGAATCTGGGTGTTCAATGATTAAGCTGGCTTTGAGACAGGTGCCAAAAAGAGAGATCCTGTCCTAAGCCGTTCTGACAACAAAATCGTGATAAATGTATTATTTAAGCCTAAAATGAATTGACAGAATCTGCGTAAAGGTTAATGGATATTTTGGCGTAATTTGAGCAAAAAAGGAGTAAGAATGAAGAGACTGATAGCAGCGGTTGCAATCATAGTAGTATTGGTGATTTGGTTTGTCTTTAATCCATTCAAGAAGTCAGAAGATTCAAATGACGGTCCCACAAAAAGGTCGACCGCCGTGACCCAGCGAGGTAACCTAACAATAGCGATAAATTCGACCGGAGTCATCGAACCCACGCTGACAGTGGAGTTGAAATCAAAAGCTTCCGGCGAGATCATCGAGCTGCCTATCGAGGAAGGGGATATGGTAAAGAAGGGCCAGCTCATAGCCCGGCTTGATCAGACAACTGCTAAAAACGATTTTGACCAAAGTCAGGCTGACCTTGAGGTGGCCCGGGTGGCACTCTCACAGGCCACCGAGCAGACCCAACGGCAGAAGCAGTTATATGACCGGGGATTGATATCAGAACTCGATTATGAAAATTCAATATTAGCTAAAGAACGGGCAAACTCAGATCTGGTTCGGGCAACAACGGCGCTGGAATACGCCAAAGAGCGTCTTTCAGATACCATTATCAAGTCCCCCATCGACGGCATCGTTCTCACGAAGTTCGTGGAGAAGGGCCAGATTATCGCCTCAGGAATTTCGGCTGTTACAGGCGGAACAACCATTGCAACCGTGGCAGATATGTCACGGGCCTACGTTAGAACTTCTGTGGACGAGGTCGACATCGGGCAAGTGGCGCTTAATCAGAAAGCTACCGTTATCGCCGAGACTTATCCGGATCGAGAGTTCCGCGGCGAGGTGCTCAGGATTCACCCGCTGGCAAAAGTGGAGCAGAACGTAACCACTTTTGATGTAACCATTGAGGTAGACAATTCAGATGGATTACTCATGGCGGGGATGAATGCCAGCGTGGAGGTAGTAGCGGGTTTCAGGGAAAACGTGTTATTGGTTCCCCGAGAAGCTTTAACTGATGCACGATCTATAGCCAGGATGGTCGGCTTCAATCCAGCCGGAGCCGGAGCCGGTCAGCGTAACGATACGAGCAGGCCAGAGGGCGGACGCCCCTCAGGCGGACCTCCTCCTGGTATGATGGCAGAAGGATCGTCTAATCCCAAACGGATGGTAATTGTCATTGCCAATGGCCAGGAGGAGCCGCGAGACGTAGAGATAGGGCTGTCCAATTTCGAGAAAGCCGAGATCTTATCCGGTTTAGATGAAGGGGATACGGTTCTCACAACGGTAACCTCCAAAGCACTGCAGGATCGGGAGGCTTTTCTGGAGAGAATCAGAGAACACAGCCAGATTCCTGGGATGGGGAGGTAAAAGATAATGATCTTAGGTGAACTTCTTCGGGTGAGTACAAGCTCTTTGCTGGCTAATAAGGTGCGCGCTTTTCTTACCATGCTGGGGATAATAATCGGCGTGGCCGCAGTTATCACCATGATCTCACTTGGTCAGGGGGCAAAAAAGGCAGTATCCGACAGGCTGGAGGCTTTAGGGACTAATCTATTATACATCAGATCAGGAGCGCCTCATACCGGCCGCGTCAGGGGACCGGCAGGAGCATTGCAACGATTGGACGAGAAGGACTTAAAAAGACTTAAAACTGAATGTACCAGCGTAGATTATATCGTGCCGGAGATTACCGGATCCCAGCAGGTGATTTATGGCAACTCAAACTGGAACACCTCAGTCATCGGCACCAGTCCGGAATATTTCGAGATGAGAAACTTTAATATTGACCAGGGTGAAAAATTTACCCAGGGCGACGTAAACGCGTTCAAAAGAGTAGCGGTAGTCGGGCCCAATTTGGTGGAGAATGTTTTTGGAAAGGTCAATCCTGTGGGCAAATCTATAAGGATCGGTCGGATTAGATTTGATGTGATTGGCGTGACTGAATCCAAGGGGTTATCCGGCGGATGGATGGATTATGATGACATCGTGCTGATTCCCTATACCACTGCCCAGAAAAGAGTCTTTGGTATAAACCATTTGAACCGCCTTATTGCCCGCTTGAGAGATGAAACCATGGTGCAGAGTGCCTATTTAGAGATTGAGAAGACCCTCAGAGAGTCTCACCGGCTCCGCCCCGACCAGGAGAACGACTTCTTCATCCAGTCCCAGTCCGATTTCACTGAAGCCAGGGAGGAGGCCACCCAGACCTTTACTTACCTTCTGGCAGGAGTGGCGCTGGTATCGCTTTTAGTAGGCGGCATAGGCATAATGAACATCATGCTGGTCTCGGTAACGGAAAGAACGCGGGAGATCGGTGTCCGCATGGCAATAGGCGCCAGGCGGAGAGACATTCTGATCCAGTTCGTAATCGAATCCATCACTCTCTCCCTATTAGGTGGGATTATGGGCATATTTGCGGGAATAGGGGGCTCCTTGGCACTCGCAGAATTCTTCGGCTGGAACACCTTTGTTGCGCCTGGTGCAGTAGCCCTGTCATTTTTGTTTGCATTTGCTGTGGGCATCTTTTTCGGCATCTACCCCGCCCGCAAAGCCTCCCGTTTGCATCCCATTGAGGCTTTGAGGTACGAGTAAAGGCCTCAATAATTTTATTCTTTGGTGTTGAAATTAGATTTTCAGCGTTGTAATTGCCCAATTAATGTGCATGTACCTTGACGATTGGGCTTTTTTAGCTCGATAAATCGAGTAACTATAGGATATTGTAGGTAGCACAAG
>JBARPA010000381.1:0-5139 GCA_049642665.1 Candidatus Zixiibacteriota bacterium | reverse complement strand
GCTTTCCGTGAAGATGCTTTTTACAAAAACTATTATGCTATCAGAATAGATTGTAGAATCATCGGCCTCCGCAGTTAAACGGAGAGTGTAGGGTGCTTCCTCCAGAAAACTAACTAACCAATCAGAGAGAAGATCATCTGCGGCTATTCTGGTGGAAGAGACAATGGTGTCCCACTCGGCAGGTGAGTTCCCATATCCGTATTCCAGGGTATAACGCAAAAAATCGGGAACAACTGTGGAGCCGTAAACTTGAGCATATCCGGTGATGGTATCCCCATCACTGGGGGAGGTTATTTTTATCAGGGTATCATTGGTTAGGATGATATGAGCAATTGCTTGATTTTGATCCCCTACAGTTAGCCTTATGGAGTACCTTCCAGACAGGCCAGAGCTGTTCCAGATCCCTAAAGTATCATTTGTTTTCGGAGAATCAGAAGTTTTTATCTCTATCCAGGTTTCCGGAGAATAACCTTCACCATATTCCAGAGTATAATTCTGGAAGCTGTCCCCGCAGGCAGTTCCCATGATGGCTATCTCCCCTGAGACCATTGCATTTTCATATGGGTAGTCTATTTTTGCCAACCTGCCGGAGAGAAGCTGCAAAGCGGAATTTAAGTTTACTCTGCCGTGGCCGCTGTAGATATCCTTTCCGGGTGAATACAAGCTATCCCCTCCATAAGGATAGAGGATATCGTCAGCTGATTCTTCCATTATCTCCATCACCCTTTGGATTTTGATTCCCGGGGATACAGCTAAAATATGAGCTGCCACCCCCACTGCACAGGGAGAGGCCATGCTGGTGCCATCCGCCAGATAATATATGGTATCCACAATGTGAACCCAGGGCTCCTTTCCGCTGGCCCCGCCTGTGGCATACATATCAGTTGAATCAGCTCTTAATGAAAGGATATCCTCACCGGGCGCCACAACCTCTATATGTTCACCGTAGGTTGAGAAGTAGGTAACCTCATCCTTACTGTTGGAGGCTCCCACGGTGAAAACCCGGGGAAGGGAGGCAGGATAAAAATCATTTTCTTCACCGCTGTTTCCTGCGGCAGCTATGGGTAAAACACCTTTGGAAACGGCATAATCCAATGCGTCCTGGATGAGCGTGGAAGGGAAGGGGCTTCCCCAGCTCATGTTGATGATATCGCATCCCATATCAGCTGCGTAGATGATGCTTTTTGCACCTAAAGAGAAAAAGGAGTTAGGGAAAAATTTAAGTGCCATTATCCTGCAGGGGCTATTTATCCCCGAGACCCCGATTCCGTTACCTCTCACCGCAGCCGCAATCCCGGCGCAATGCGTTCCGTGCCCCATATAATCTGTGGGGTCATTGTCCTCTAAAACCGAATCGGTTGAGTTCCCTGAAAAATCCCAACCATAAATGTCATCCACAAAGCCATTGTGATCATCATCCATCCCGTTATCCGGTATCTCGCCGGGATTAATCCAGATGTTCTGAGCTAAATCCGGATGATCCCAATCCACACCCGTATCTATTATTCCCACCAGGGGCAGGGCGGTTTCATCCTGTTTTTCAAATCCCTCCAGAGCGTCTATGTCCGCATCCTGGGTGCCATATTTAATTATCTGGGTATCGTTGTTGTCCCCGGGAATTCTGTTTATCCCCAGATATCCCTGGGTGGTGTTGTTTAGATACCACTGCTGGTCAAACAGGGGGTCATCCGGTGTATCAAAAAGCTCCAGCCTGTAATCAATTTCCGCATATTCCACCTCAGAGAGAACCTCATATTCTTTTTTCATCCTTTTCAGGTCTATACCTTCCGAAACCTCCAGGATATAGACGCTGGAGAACCTATCTGATTTCAAAGCAGTTTCCTGAAAATCCCGGAAAAGCTTCTCCTGTTTTACAACTGAAAATCTGGTATTCAGTTCATCCAGCCTGGCTATTCCAGTGGTTATCTTTTCCCTGATTTTTCCCAGGTTTATCCTAATGTCCACTTCAGGTTTGATTTTCACAATCAATCTATTGCGGGCAAACTCTGGCTGGGCTTGTTTGGATGTATTCTTTCCGGTGTAAAGAGAGTAGACAGTTGATGGGAAAACTAAAAGTGTGACCCCTATAAAGAGACTGATTACAGAAATGGTAATTTTCCTTTTCATGATAACACACCTTTTTGAATAGTAATCCCCCCATAGTTTCACAGGGAACAGATAAAAGCTTGGAACCAAAAAATAAAAGTTAGCCGAATCCATTCCCCCATCAGGATAAAGGTATCTATTTTTTGGGATTTGTCAAGGTCTAAAGGTTTCAAATCCCCAAAACCAATGACAGAATCCAATTCCTTTACTTTCACTTACAGATTAAAAGGATCGGAAAGTCTTATGAAAGGACATGGATTTAGTTCAAGGAGATGCAGTGGTTTGATATTATTGATAAAAATAAAAGAGGGTGGCTACCTGAGTGGGTAGAGGGGGGCTAAGAACTACCCGGGGCTACAGGGCACACCCTCTTTAAATGCCCAAATTCAACTTCCTATAATAAAGTTTATATGGTCTTTTTATTTTGTCAAGTGTTTTTTTATGAAATTTGTAAATCTTTGTTTGAATTTTTAAACCGAGATATTTAACTAACATATTGCCAGGTGTTCTAAACACGATCTTGACAAATATGTTTTTTTAGATATACTAAAATTAAAGATATATTTTATAATTATCTTTATGAACACAGAGAATGAAAAGATAAGAATCGGAACATCCGGATGGTCTTACCCAAAAGGTAAAGGTAGCTGGAATGGAGTCTTCTATCCTCCCAGGATGTCCTCCAAAGATGAACTCAGGTATTACAGTCAGAGATTCAATACGGTGGAAATCAACTCCACCTTTTATAGACCTCCGTCAGCTGGTTATGTTTGGAGCTGGGTCCAGAAAACACCTATGAACTTTAAGTTCACTTTAAAACTCTGGCAGAAATTCACCCATCCAGGGATGTATCAGCAGGCCACAGGTCAAGATGCTGAGGTGAGTACTTACGATGTTGACACTTTCAAAAATGGAATAGAGCCCCTGGTTAAAAGCAACAAGCTGGGCTGTATCCTGGTGCAATTCGCTGCCAGCTTCAAGAAAGTACCATTGTCCATTGATATCCTGGATAGGGTGTTGGGGTCTTTCAAGGACTATCCTCTGGTGGTTGAACTCAGGCATCGGAGCTGGAGTGAGGATATGAAGACCACCGAGGAAATCCTCTCATCCTCTAACGCCAGCCTGGCTTATATCGACGAGCCAAAATTCAACTCATCGATCATACAGGAGTTCAAACCTTTTGGCTCAATTTTTTATCTGAGAATGCACGGAAGAAACAAAGAGAAATGGTTTTCTCATGCATCAGCAGAGGAGAAGTATAATTACCTTTACACCTCGGATGAATTGAAGCCATTTATTGAGAATCTTTCGGAAATGAGAAAAATGGTGAAGGATATCTACGTTTTCTTCAATAATCACTACCGAGCCAAATCTGCGGCAAATGCCATAGAGACCAGATACAAGCTGAGAATGCCCATAAATGCCACCTTCTGGCAAGGGCTTTTGGAGGAATACCCTGAACTAAAGCATTGTGATACCAAGATCGAGGGGGAGGATTTATTCGATAAGAGAAAAAAGAAAAAATAGTTCTTTAGAATCTCATGTTTTAGATTTAATCCCTTCTTGAGTGGATTGTAAGCTACGATTTCTAACCTAAGATTTTAATAATCTGGAGTTTATCTCGTAAATGTTTCAGCAATGGTTGTTTTTTCCGATAATAATATATGGGTATGTTTATGAGGTACGGATACAGATCCTTCGAGTTCGGTGCTCGCAGATGGACCAAAGGAGTTAAATGGTTGATCATCAGCAACTGTATTATTTTTCTGTTGATGCTGGTGGGATACCGTTTGATTGAGCCCTTTGGCCTTACCCCCACCCTGGTGAAAAAGGGTTATATCTGGCAGCTTTTCACCTATATGTTTCTTCACGGGGGTTTATTTCATCTTTTCTTCAATATGTTTGTCCTGTGGATGTTCGGACCGCCCATCGAGCAGCAATGGGGAACCCGACAGTTTATCAAATACTATTTTTACACCGGAATCGGAGCTGGAATTTTCACCTTAGTCCTGTCCATAAACTCGGCAATCCCCACCATCGGAGCCTCCGGTGCCATTTTCGGGATTCTGGTGGCTTACGCCCTTCTTTTTCCTGACAGCATAATCTATCTCTGGTTTCTTTTTCCCATAAAGGCCAAATACCTGGTTATCATCTTTGGCGTCCTGGAGCTTATCGCCTCCATAAATTACACTCCGGATGGAATAGGTCACTTTGCTCATCTGGGAGGAATGGTGGTGGGATACCTTTATCTCAAATCAGACTGGAGAGCTGTTTTCCTGTTTAAATTTTTCAGGGAAAGGAAATATCGCAGGAAATTAAAAGCCCTGGACAAGAAAAGAAAAGAGAATGAAAAGTTAATGAAACAGGTGGATCAGATTCTGGATAAGATCAACCAGGTGGGGTATGAGAATTTAAGCAAATCGGAGAAGAAGATATTAGAAAAAGCAAGCGATATCCTGTCACAGGAAAAAAATAACAATTAACATAAAGATTTTTGTAAGGGAGGTTTTATGAGCGTAGCTAAAGATGCCTTCAGAAAGGTAGTAGTGGTGGATGACAGTCCGGCAATAAGGTCATCAGCAGAATCGGTTCTCCGTCAGGCGGGATACGATGTCTTTACCCTGGGGAACGGGGCTGACGCTTTAGAGTGGATAAAAACGAATAAACCTGATGTGGTGCTTCTGGATCTGTCCCTGCCCGATCTTGACGGAGGTAAGCTATGCGAACTTGTGAAAACGGACAGTTCGCTACAAAGGATTTTTATTTTCATGCTTTTAAATTCCAATGAAATCAAAAGGCTTAAGGACCTGAAGGCACTGGGAGCAGATGGCTGTGTGATCAAACCTTTTGTCCCCAAGGATTTGGTGGATCATTTGGAATCGGTTTTAGGTAGGGCAAAGTCAGAGGATAAAGTTGAAATTTCAAAGCAGAATAAGCGTGAAACCAAATCACCCCGTCGGGAACCGCACAGTTATGAATGGTTTATTTCGGAGATGAAAAAAGAGACAGAAGGTGAATCTCCTGAGGAACCCT
>JBARPA010000380.1:0-9683 GCA_049642665.1 Candidatus Zixiibacteriota bacterium | reverse complement strand
CATTTAACTTAGGTGGGATGACATCCTGGAAACTCACCCCCTCTCTTTCTAAGAGAGGGGAAACAAAAAGGGGTGAGTTCAAAGAACCTGATTTTTAAATTATCTCTACCATGCGGTCAATGGACTTTTTAGCGCGCTTGGCGATATCCTCCGGCACGGTGATCTCAAAGGCCATGTCCTCTAACGACCAGAGAATTTTCTCCAGGGTATTCAATTTCATATTCTCGCATTCGGCCAGCTCTGATGCCGGAAAGAACTTCTTGTCCGGGTTTTCCCGCTCCAGCCGGTTCAGGATTCCGATCTCTGTGCCTATGATGAACTCGTCGGCCTCTGATTCCTGCGCCCGCCGGCATATTCCCGATGTGGAAAGGACGTGATCTGCCATGGCGATGACGTCCGGGATGCACTCGGGATGGACTAAAACCTCGGCTTTGGTGTGCTGGGCTTTCATTTTCAAGATGTTTTCTGCTAGGATTCTGCGGTGAGTGGGACAAAAACCATCCCACAAAACCATATCCCTCTTGGTCTGGGATATAACATAAGATCCTAAATACTTGTCCGGCACGAATACGATCTTTTGATCTTTGGGTATTGCCTGAATTACCTTGATGGCATTTGCTGAGGTGCAGCAGTAATCGCATTCGGCTTTGGTCTGGACGGTGCAGTTGACATAGCAGACATAGGTGTGATCCGGGTACTTCTTCTTCAGCTCGATCATCTGACGAGGGGTGATCATATTTGCCATGGCACAGCCGGCATTGATATCGGGCATCAGAACGGTCTTGTCATAAGCTAATATCTTGGCGGTCTCGGCCATAAAGTGCACCCCGCAGAAGACGATCACCTCGGCATCGGTTACTGCTGCCTGCTGGCTCAA
The DNA here is from genome assembly GCA_049642665.1 of Candidatus Zixiibacteriota bacterium. GTDB lineage: Bacteria > Zixibacteria > MSB-5A5 > MSB-5A5 > SM23-73-2 > CAYURP01. Next base: position 8,806 of record JBARPA010000380.1, on the reverse strand, counting down.
ATCCAGAGAATCGCCCAGAAAATCGGCTATCTCCTGCACCTCTCCGATCTGGTAGTTGTGGGCTAAGATTATGGCGTTTCTCTTGTTTTTGAGCTGGAGAATCCTGTCGACTATTTCCTTATTCTCACTCATAATCTTTTATTACTCTTTTGATTTTTCCTCCTCAGGAGATGGTTCTGATAATACGCTGTTTAATTCGTTTACCAGCTCATCTGTGTCCACTCCATGAGCTATTGCTCCCTGCTCGATTGTCTCGGATACGGCTATGTGACAACCGATGCATTGCATACCGAATTTCATAAAGATGGGGGCGACCTGGGGATAGTCCTTTAAGACCTGACCAAAGGTCATGTCCTTGGTTATCTTTCTCTCGTTCATAAAATACCTCTTTTTTTAGGTTTTCTCTTATCCAATAGAGACGAATTCTGAGTTCTTTTATTTGAAAATGTTGACTAAAACAGTCTGGATTCCTTTGTAAAGGCGTAAATTCTCATAAGTTCAATGGTTTAAAGGTTTAATCCAGCGCCTGTTCCACTACCTCCGCTAAATCCAGCGCATTCATCTTTTCCTCTAAATTTATATCCTTTATACCGTCCGAGAGCATGGTCAGACAATAGGGGCAGGCACTAACGATAGTTTCTGCACCGGTTTCATTTGCCTGCTGAACTCTCATCTGGTTTATTCTTTTGCCTAAAGTCTCCTCCATCCACATCCTTCCCCCACCGGCTCCACAGCAGAAGCCTTTATTCCTTCTTCTTCCCATTTCCAATATATCACCTGTAGCTACCTTTGACAACACCTCTCTGGGCGAATCATAAACATTGTTATATCTTCCCAGGTAGCAGGAATCGTGATATACCAGCTTTTCTTTTATTTCTTTTTTGATTTTCAATTTTCCATTTTTAATTAGATCGTGAATGAACTCAGTATGATGTATCACCTCAAATTCCGCACCGAACAGGGGATATTCGTTCTTAAATGCATTGTATCCATGGGGGCAGGTGGTAAGTATCCTTTTGACTTCATATTTTTTTAAGTTCTCGATATTCTGTTCGATCAGAATCTGGGCTAAGTATTCGTTTCCTATTCTTCTGGCAGTTTCCCCGCAGCAGAGTTCCTCTGTTCCTAAGATGCTGAAATTCACCCCGGCTTTTTGCAGGATTTTGACCATGGCTACAGATATTTTTTTGTTTCTATCGTCAAATGAACCCGCACAGCCCACCCAGTAGAGTATATCGATGCTTTTGTCCTCAGCCAAAGTCTTTACGTCCAGGTCTTTAGCCCAGTCAGCCCGGGTGGCAAAGCCGATGGCCCAGGGATTGTAATTGGTCTCCATATTTTTGAATACCTGGGTGACCTCCTGGGGAAACTTGGCCTCCATCAGAACCAGATGCCTGCGCATATCCACAATGGTTCCCACCTGCTCCACAAAGACCGGGCAGGCTTCCTGACAGGCATAGCAGGTGGTGCAAGCCCAGAGCTCGTCCTCAGTGATGGATTTTCCGATCAGAGCAGGCCTTTTGTCGTCTGATTTAGATTCTTTCTTTGATAAAACCAAAGACGTCTCCAGAAGATTTGATTTCAAGTCCTGAATGATTTTTTTAGGTGAGAGAGGTTTTTCGGAAAGAAATGCCGGGCAGTTGTCCTGGCATCTTCCGCAGCGGGTGCAGCCATCAGTATCCAGAAGCTGACGCCAGGTGAACTCCTCCACTTTGGATACTCCAAAGGTCTCCTGGTTTTCCATATCCGGGATGGGTTTTAAAGCTCCCTTAGGTCCTAAGGACCTGAAAAACTGAGTCAGGGACGAAGCTAAGATGTGAAACAACTTGGAATATGCTACATAGACGATAAAAATCGTGGCAAATGCGAAATGAAACCACCACATGACCTTATGCCAAATTAATGCTTGAGCCCCACCCATTCCAAAAGTGTCAATGATTTTGGCAAATGACCATCCCACAAAGGACCAGCGTTCAAATCCCGGGAAATCCGATGCAATCCTGAATCCCTCGACAAGAAAACCGGTGATAAGAATTAAAAGTAATAGAATGAGTGTAGCTGCATCGTCCAGGATATTATCCAATCTCTGGGGTCTGGTTATATATCTGCGAAAGAGTGCCAGAAGCACTCCGATTATGGCTAAACCACCGAAAAGGTCCAGTATAAAGGAAAACCACAGGTAAAAATTTCCGTGTAAAAAGAAATAGTTGAAGATGGGGGAGAAAATATCCTCCTGCAGAAAGATGATAAGCGTGCCTAAAAATAAGATGACAAATCCCCAGAAAAGTATGAAATGGAAGGTTCCCGGATAGAATTCTTTCAATGTGCGGCCGTGCCCGAATCCAAACCACAGGACCGATTTTATCCTTTTCCAGATATGGTCGTTCCTTTTCTCAGGCTGGCCCAATTTCCAGAGCTGTATTCTTTTTCTTATCCCCAAAATCAGGATGATTACGGCTATAAGGGATATAAGATAAACAGCCAGGTTGGCATTGCCTACGTTCCAGAAAATCTCTCGGGTGGGTTCCATTTTATTCCTGGGCTTTTAGTTTCTTAATGGCTTCGGTCAGGATGGGGATCACTTTAAAAAGGTCTCCCACCACCCCGTAGTCCGCTTTCTGGAAAATAGGGGCATCCGGGTCTTTATTAATGGCTATGATGCATTTGGAGGTGATCATTCCAGCCAGATGCTGGATAGCGCCGGATATTCCGCAGGCTATGTAGAGATTAGGATTAACCACCTTTCCGGTCTGACCCACCTGAATATCGTGAGAGGCAAATCCGGCATCCACCGCTGCCCGGGATGCACCAATAGTGGCTTTTCCACCTAAGACCTGAGCCAGTTCCTGCAGGATTTTGAAGTTTTCAGACTCCTTCATAGCCCTTCCACCAGACACTATGGCCTCCGCTTCGGTTATGTCAATTTTCTCACCTGCTTCTTTCAGAATCTCCTTGATCTTTGCCCTTATGTCCTGATCTGTGACATTGGGCTTAACTTTAATGACTTCAGCAGACTTAGACTCATCCGGCGGGGTAACCGTAAATACATTCGGCCTTACGGATACCATTTGCGGTGTAGAATCAGGAATGGTTGACTGAACACTGACCTTGCCGGCATACATAGGTCTAATGCAGAGGAGTTTTCCGTCTGAATTTAAATCCACATCTATGCATTCCGAGGCCAGACCGGTATCCAGCTTTGCTGCAACCCTGGGAAGTAAGTCCTTGCCCTGAGCAGTAGCACCTCCTAATAGAATCTCCGGATTGTGCTCCTTAACTAAATCCGCAATGGCCTTGGAATAACCCTCAGTGGAATAGGTTTTAAGAATCTCATCGTCTAAAAGAAAGACCTTTTCCGCACCGTAATGGCCCAGCTGTGGAGCTAAACCCTCGATCTCAAAGCCAGGGAGTACAGCACAAACTTCTGTTCCTGTTTTTTCCTTTAGCTTTTTGCCCAAGCTTAAAAGTTCCAAGGAGACCTTTTTTAATTTCTTATCTTTTTGTTCGGCAATAATCCAGATAGACATTTTAAATCCTCTCTTAGAAATCTCTTAAATATTTATTTCCATTAAATGATCTTAGCTTCTTCACGAAGTAATTTGACCAGTTTCTCACACACTTCCTGTGGTTCCTCGCCCTCGATGATCTTTCCTGCCTTTCTTTCCGGAGGTAGGGCATAATTTGATATTTTCACCCGTGAGCCTTTTATACCTACCTCATCCTCGGATAATCCCAGATCAGCCAGCCCCATCTTCTTGATCTCCTTTTTCTTGGCTTTCATAATTCCCGGCAGGGAGGGAAATCTGGGCGTGTTCAGGTCCTTCTGGCAGGCTATAATTGCGGGTAAGGGGAGCTCGATTATCTCTTTTTCACCGCCTTCTGTTTCCCTTTTGGCAGTGGCTGATTTGAAATCAGATGCCACTTCCAATCCTACCACCACTGAAGCCTGGGGCAGGTTTAAAAATTCAGCCAGATATGAAAATACCTGGGAGTTGTCCCAGTCCACTGCCTGTTTTCCCGTGAGAATAATATCATAGGATAATTGAGATATAGCTTTAGCTAATATTTTAGCAGTAGCGTAGCTGTCAGATCCTTTAAAAAGAGGATCGTTCAGATGCACTCCCTTATCGGCGCCCATGGCCAATGCGGTTCTTATGGCTTCGGTGGCCCTATCCGGTCCCAGACAAACTATTGTTACCTCACCACCGAATTTCTCCTTTAATTTTATGCCTTCCTCCACCGCATACTCATCATAGGGATTGACCACGTATTTTATCCCTTCCTCCACAATTCCGGACCCATCCTCCTTAAGCTGGATTTTTGTCTCCGTGTCGGGCACCTGTTTAAGGCAGACGACGATCTTCACTTTTTTCCTCCTTTTTCAAAAATTAGATTTATATTTTAACTCACTTTTTCCCTAAAATCAAGTGAAATCTGCCGTCCAGCTTAACAAAAATTTGCTAAAAGGGGCAAAAGGTGTTATAATAGGTTGTTAATTATACAAGGTAAGGTGAAAAGTTGATCGAATTTCTGAAAGATTTAAATCCTCCTCAAAGAGAGGCAGCTTCTCACATAGAAGGTCCTCTTTTAATCCTGGCCGGTGCGGGGAGTGGCAAAACCAGGGTCCTGACCTATCGCATCGCCTATCTTATCCGGGCTAAGAGGGTTCTACCATCAAAGATACTGGCAGTTACCTTCACCAACAAAGCAGCACAGGAGATGAGGAACAGGGTGGAAAAGCTTCTGGGGAAAATCGGAGCTCCGGTATGGATAAGCACCTTTCACTCCCTTTGCTCCAGAATTTTAAGAAGAGAGGCAAAAGCATTAGGATATAAAACCAGCTTCACCATCTACGATGAGGACGATTCCCTTTCCCTGGTTAAGAAATGTATGGAAAGGCTGGAGATACCCACAAAGAAGGTTTCTCCCAAAGCTGTTTTGTCCCATATCTCAGATGCTAAGAATAAACTTATCGACTGGAAGGGGTACCAGATCAAGGTAAAGGATTTCTTCCAGGAGAATGTGTCAAGAATCTATGAGCTATACCAGACAAAACTTGAAGATGCCACGGCTTTTGACTTCGACGATCTGATAATGAAAACGGTAGAACTTTTTGATAGATACCCTGAGGTCTTGGGAAAATATCAGAACAGGTTCAAATATATCCTGGTGGACGAGTATCAGGATACCAACCATGCCCAGTATGTTCTGGTGAAACAGCTGGCGTCTTTAAACAGAGATCTGTGCGTGGTGGGGGACGATGACCAATCCATATATGGATGGAGAGGGGCTGATCTGAATAACATTCTGGATTTTGAAAAGGATTATCCCGAGTGCAAAACCATCAGGCTGGAACAGAACTACCGTTCCACTCAGGTGATCCTGGATGCCGCATCCAGCGTGGTAAAAAACAATCTCTCCAGAAAAGGGAAAACCTTATGGACTGATGAAAAAGGAGGGGATAAGATAAAACTGGTTTTAGTGGACGATGAACACGTTGAGGCGTTATCCATAGTCGATAGTATCAAAAACCTTCTGGATGGATCGAGTGTAGCACTAAAAGATTTTGTGATCCTTTACCGCACCAATGCGCAGTCCAGAGTTTTAGAACAGAAGCTCCGGGATAATGGAATTCCTTACGTGATCGTGGGAGGAGTGAGGTTCTATCAAAGAAAGGAGATCAAAGACGTTCTGGCTTACCTTAAAGTTCTTGTTAATCCCAACGATCTGGTCTCCTGGAAAAGGATAATCAACATCCCGCCACGCGGAATAGGTGATAAAACTTTTGCTAAATTGGAAGAATACTCATTTGAAAATAATTTAACTTTCTTGAAGGTTTTGGAAAATGTTGAAAAGATCCCTGAGATATCTCCAAGGTTAGGGAATTCAGTTAAGGAGTTTTTCAGGACGATCAAGGAATTCATAGGTAAGAAAGACAAATTGACAATAGATAAGCTAACCGAATATGTAATTGAGAAAACAGGATACCTGAATCAACTTTTAGCTGAGGGGACAATTGAGTCCGAAAGCAGAGCTGATAATTTGAAGGAGCTTATCTCGGCCACCCAGGAGTTCAAGCAGAGAGCAGATGACTCCAGCCTAAATGCTTTTTTGGAGGAGGTGTCTTTGCTCTCCGATATCGACTACTGGGATCATGCCAAAGACGCGGTAAATATGATGACCTTACATTCAGCTAAAGGGCTGGAATTTCCAGTGGTCTTTATAACCGGCCTGGAGGAAGGTCTCTTTCCTCTATCCAGATCTATGGATTCGCTAAAGGAGCTGGAGGAGGAACGCAGGCTTTTCTATGTGGGATTGACTCGAGCTAAAAAAAAGTTGTTTTTATCATTTGCTCACAACAGAAGGCGCTTTGGTGATATGATAAACTTGAGATCACGATTCTTAGATGAGCTCACTCCAGAGAATTTAGAGGTTGAGGATCTGATAACCACATCCTGGGAAAGAAAGGAAAAAGCGTTTTCTCAGGATCAGGAGATGGAATTTGACGATTCCCTTCTTCAAGCAGGAACCAGAGTTTTACATCCTAACTTTGGAGAGGGGAAAATCATAAAAAAGGAGGGCTTTGGCGAGAGCACCAGGTTGTTAGTGAAGTTCAAGGCCGGATTCACCAAGAAGCTGATGGCTAAGTATGCGGATTTGGAGATAATAGGAAGATAGTTCAGTAAACGGTGAACAGTATCACAGGTTGGGACAACCTGTGATACCATGAAGAGAGTTAGTGGAGTGTCAAGCTTTAGCTTGACTCGGTCAACCTGAAGGTTGACAATCCAGCTAAAAGGTCTATAGATACGATTCTATTTGCGCTAAAAAAGCACGAATGAATTCGTGCCTACAAAGTGTCAGCTTGAAGGTTCACACTCCAATTTCAAGAGGTGATTAGAGTTGTTTTTCAGCGGGAAAAAGGAATGTCCTAATTGTGCGATTGAAGTTCCCAGAGACAGCAAAGTCTGCTATGTGTGCGGATACGAATTCCCTGAGGGAAAGGGCAGAGCTTTTACCTTAATCGCTTTGATTTTAATAATCCTATTTTTATTACCTCTGATTAAGTTTCTGATAAGTGTCTTCAAATAGCAGGAAGAATTCTTTGTTGAGGTGGGATGAATTCCCACCCCTATGGAATTAGAGAGAGACATCACACCATAGAGCAGGGAATTAATCCCTGACCTACTTCTGATCGAGTTTGGATTTGCATTGGGGGCAGAAATTGGGGGATTTGATGTCGGTGTCCTTCAATGAATTGGAGAAGTGCATAACACAGTTTATATCCGGACAGTGACGTAGTCTGTAAGTGTGGCCTAATTCGTGAACAGCTTCTTTTAAAACCCTCTCTTGAAATAGCTTGTCATCTTCTGGTAATGCGTAATACTCCTGTCTGAGCCGAACTAAGGAGATCACAGCCACTCGATCATAGAAATCTGCCTCACCAAAGACGAAATTGAGCGAGGGGACATATAAATCGACATCTGCTACACCCAGAACTCTATTACAATCCTTGAATTTCTCCTTTTTCATCCTTTCCAGAATTTTAGATGAGTGATATTGATCTCTCTCAGGATTGTAAGCGTAATCGGGATTTTCCAAAGCCATGGCTGTTTTCACCTCTTTTTTAAAAACCTTTTGCAGTTCAGTTTGCAAAAAGATTAGCATATCCTTGTCAACCTCTCCCACTGCTGTTAAACATATGGTTTCATCCGACTTCATCTTAGCGATCTCTTCGTTTTGACTCTTACATTGTAAACTTAGAACCGCAAAAAACAAGATTAACAGGTAGACTCTCATTTATCAATGAATCATATAACACTTAAAACTCTTTACTCTCTACTCTGAACTCTCAACTCTTTTAAAACTAAATTTAACATGTGTCTCGGAAGTTTGTCAAGTTCAATTGGTGCAAAACTTTCACTTGACTTGAAAGGTAGGAGGGGATATATAAAATAAGATTTTATTTTGAAAACTAAAAAAGGAGTAATAGATGAGAAAAGGATTTGGAACGCTTTTGTGGGGGGCGATCCTGATCACTCTGGGGATTTTGATTCTTTTTGACAACCTGAGAATTTTAGAGTTCTGGGATTCCCTGGGTAAGCTCTGGCCAATTATACTAATACTTGTGGGCATCTGGATTATCTATCAAAGATCTGAGGGGACAACCACTAAAGACGGGATTATTCCCAAACAAAAGAATCTGAGCCAGGGTTTCGGTGATCTGATTATAGATGCCAAGGATATGGACCCGGATGGATTGAACCTTTCATCCGGCTTTGGGGATGTGGAGGTTAACTTGACCAAAGCTCGGTTTGAGGAAAAGGAGCACAACGTCAACATCAGCTCCGGATTCGGTGATGTGAGAGTGATGCTGCCCCAGGATGTGCCAGTTAGTGCAACGGGTAAATCCCTTGCCGGAAAAATCGACATATTGGGAAGGACCGCAGATGGTTTGGGCAATAACCTATCCCACAAAGACGAAAATTACGATAGCTCCACCAAGAAGGTTAAAATATTTGCCAAGCTGGGGTTCGGTGACATAAGGGTTTTCAGGGTTTAGCTTAAAATATTTGAAATGAAAATATTTGAAAACTTTTTGAAGTCAATGCCAAAAGATTGGCTTCTGGAGGGCGAACCCTTTGTAAAATACCGGACACTGATCGACCTTCTGGATAGATCGGAAGAGCATAAGCAGGTTATGGCAACCAAGGGATTGATTTTTAAGCACAGACCGATCAAAAGGATCTTTGACAAACAAAACAAGGAGGGATACTGGGGAACTCCAAGGGATATCCATACCTGG
>JBARPA010000379.1:0-3099 GCA_049642665.1 Candidatus Zixiibacteriota bacterium | reverse complement strand
CTCGTAATCTATTGGCGGGCCTTTATCAAAAGGAAGGTAGATATGACCAGGCCTTAGAGGAGTACCAAGCAGTGAAACTGTATAACCCGGGTCTGGCAGAAAAACAGATCAGCTCCCTGAAAAAAATGTTAAAAGAGAAAAACACAGAGAAATTTAAACAAACTAAATAACTCATATGATGGACGAGTTTGATGAGAAAATAGAGGTGGGAACCATATTTGGCAGGGGAAGAAAGATGAAGCCGGTATGGTTTATATGGAGGGGGATCAAATACCCCATTCGGGATATAGCTTATTACTGGACCAGCGAAAGGGGAGAAGCATCGATTCATCATTTCTCGGTGCGGGATAAAGCCAATAATGTATTTGAGATCGGTTACAATGCCCGAACCCTGGTGTGGAAACTCCTTAATGTGGAGGTGGATGGTTAGATATGGGAGAGAGGACAATACTGCACGTGGATATGAACGCCTTCTTCGCCTCGGTGGAACAGGAATCCAATCCTCATCTTAAGGGAAAACCGGTTTTAGTGTGCGGGAATCCGCAGGGGAGAACCGTGATCGCCACCTCCTCTTATGAAGCTCGAAAATACGGGGTCAAGACCGGAATGACCATATTCGAGGCAAAAAAGCTCTGCCCCCAGGCCATCCTGGTGCATTGTGACCCGGACAAGTACATAGACGTATCCACCCGGCTTTTGTCCAGTAACAGGTCCTTTACCCCTCTGGTGGAGGCTTTTTCCGTGGACGAGGCCTTTCTGGATTTAACCGGAACCCAACGCCTCTGGGGCTCGCCTCTGAAAGTGGCCCAAAGTATCAAATCGGAGATAAAAAGGAAATTGGGGCTTTTCTGTTCAATAGGTATTGCATCCAACAAGCTTTTAGCCAAGCTGGCAAGTGATATGCAAAAGCCGGACGGGCTGGTCTGTTTTAAAGATGAGGACGTTCCCCGGGTTCTGGAAAAGCTCCCCGTGTCAGAGCTGTGCGGCATAGGCCCCAAGTTAGTGATTCATCTGAATAACCTGGGAATCGAGACCTGCGGTCAGCTGGGAAGGTTTCCGGTTAAGATCCTGGAAAAAAAATTCGGAAAGGTGGGACTTTGCCTTCACCTGATGGGGAAGGGGATAGGCCAGGATGAGGTTTTGGCCTATTATGAGTCCGAGCCCATAAAATCCATGGGCCATTCGGTGACTTTAAGTAAAGATATCCATTCCATGGAAAGCATAAAGAGGGTTATCCTTCAGCTCTCAGAGCAGGTGGCAAGAAGATTGAGGCATCATCACTACAAGGGCAAAACCATCTGTTTGACCCTGCGCTATCCGGATTTCTCCACCTTCTCCAAGCAGAGGACCATACCCAAGTTCGTGGATGATGGGAGGGAGATATGCGCCCATGCCCTGGATATTTTGAAAATATTGTATAATCCCATTTACAGGGTCCGATTATTGGGGGTTTCGGTCTCCAATCTGATGAAGGATACTGCCCAGCTTTCCCTGTTCTGGGAGGAACAGAGAAAGCAGAGGCTTTTGGAAGCTATGGACAGGATAAACAACAGGTGGGGCGATTTCAAGATCACCTGGGCCAGGCTTCTGGACAGGGCCAGGGAGGGCAACGTTATCTCCCCGGCCTGGCGGCCTCACAAACACCTCAAAAGATTCAGCCTGAATTAAAACATCAATATTCTTTCAAGTTGGGGAATTCTAATTTCTAAACCAATAGATAATCGTGGTTGCCCAATTTATTGGGTTTTTTTAGCCCGGGCTGTAGTTGCCCAATTTATTGGGCGTCCTTTACACCGATGAATCGGTTAACTACAAATATGCTCGATGAATCGAGCAACTACCTATCTAAAGAATTTTGAAGCGTAGGGGCGAAGCTCTGTCTTCGCCCGTATGGTTTTTGGTAATTAGTGATTGGTGAATAGTAATACCAGAACCTAACTTAAGTTAGGTTCTGGTATCCTCTTTTTTTCATTCGGAAAAAGGGAGCCCACAAGGGGCTCCCCTACATTTTTGACGAGCTGAAGCTCGCCTCTACATTTTGAACAATCTGTTCCATCTGTTGGGAATAATATTAATATAAAAAAAATCCCGCCCCGAATTGAATCGGGGCGGGAAACAGTCTCCGTATCAGAAAACAGGTTCTATTAATCTAAGGGGCATCCCGCACCAAGATCCTTCCACTGATCATCAGCAAACAGACTCGTCCTCTTGAATAACTGTTCGTATTCCTCATCGAAGAACCGGTTCTTGTCAATAGGTGCATTAGGATTACCTCTGAGTAAGTAAGCCGTCAGGAAGACAATATCCTCGATCTTGGTCTCGCCATCGCAGTTCACATCACCCTGATCAATGAAGGGTAGTGGAGGCAGACCGCTCTTCAGCACGTAGTTAACCAGGAACACTATGTCAGCTATATCCAGGATACCCGGTGAAGCTGCGCCGGTAGCGAAGTCACCTACGTCTCCTCTGTAGAAGCCGGCTGCTCTCATGAGTCGGTAGAGTTTGCACCTGTAGGCAGTATAATCGGTGGAAGGAATCTGCCAGTCATACCAGATCAGATACTCCTGAAGAGCCTTCTCTCCCGGAGCCAGATTGAACTTCTCTGAACCCAGCAGATAAGAATAATCGAAGGTGTCAGTATTGGCAGGAACCTTATCCGGCACTGACCAGAAGTTCCTGTTCATCACAGAGTCCAGATCATCATAGGGACCGCCAGGCACATAGGGATACAAGTAGGTGTTCTGATCACCAATCTCCATGGTGGGAGCGATTTTACCCACAGATGTAGGTGCCAGAGTCACGTAGACCACCAAGTCCTCTCTGGTGGAGTCGTAAGCCCAGAAGGTATTGGTCAATGACTCTCCGCCGCCATACGAGGTGTTGGGATCGGGCAGGTTGACGTCCAGGTCAAAGAAGAAAGCCCATTCCAGATCGGTCAGGGTGACATCACCAGTATTGTGAATGACGAACTTCTCAATGATCCCATCGCCCAGAGGATTATCCTGATACACTCCGTCTCCTGGATCCAGACCAATACCCAGCATCTCTATTTCCAGAGGCAGCTCATGACCCGGAACGTTGTGGTGGAACACAGCCTCA
>JBARPA010000378.1:0-5748 GCA_049642665.1 Candidatus Zixiibacteriota bacterium | reverse complement strand
CTGATAAAGAAAAACGAGATAGATATCTATGATATTCCCATATCTTTGATCACACAGCAATACCTGGAATATCTGGAGATGATGAGAAGTCTGGATCTGGAGGTGGCAGGCGAGTTTGTGCTGATGGCAGCCACACTGATCCGAATTAAAGCCCGGATGCTTCTGCCCAAAACCGAGGAGGAGGAAGAAGAGGAGGATCCCAGAGCCCAGCTGGTTACAGCGCTTTTGGAATACAAAAGATATAAAGAACTTTCAGGTATGCTCAAGGAAAAGGAATCTGAGGAATCCAAATTTTTCCCTCGAACCGATTTTTCCTATCTGAAATTGGAAGATGAGAGACAGGATGAAATTGAAGTGAATTTATCCGATCTTTTATCTGCTTTCAAAAAAGTATGCGAAAAAACTCCTAAAGAGATCTTTCATCAGGTAAAGATGGAGGATGTCAGCCTGGATCAGAGAGTTGATCACATACTAAATTATCTGAAAGAAAGAGAAAAGGTGAAATTCGCCGAGCTTTTTCTGGATAATCCCATAAGATTGGTAATGGTGGTGACCTTTATCGCTATTTTAGAGTTGATCAGATTAAGAAAAATTAAGGTGATCCAGAGGAAAAATTTCTCTGAGATCTGGGTTCACAGGAATTCATAGAGGAGATGACCTGCTATCAAAAGTTTTATGACTCTTTTTAACTTAAATAGTTGCACTTTTGCCTTGAAAAGAATATCGAGCCCAAAATCAGGTTTTTGCCAAAATCAAAAGAGATACTTAATAAAAAGCAGAGGGGGAAAGATTGAACAATAATAATTACAAATCGATCGTGGAGGCAATGCTTTTCGCCTCAGATTCGCCTTTAAGTTTAACCAAGATCGGTTCTGTTCTAAAGGATTTGAAGCTTAAGGAAATCAGAGAGATCATCGATGAATTAAATCGAGGATACAAAGAGAATGAGCATGGCTTTGCCATAAGGGAAGTTGCCGCCGGTTACCAGATGTATACCCTGCCGGAATATACTTTTTGGGTGAACCAGGTTCTTGATCACAATAAAAAACAGAAACTGTCCCAGGCTTCATTGGAGACTTTGGCTATCGTGGCCTATAAGCAGCCTTTAATCAGAATGGAAATAGAACATATCCGGGGAGTCAATTGTGAAGGCGTTTTGCACACCCTTCTGGAAAGGAATTTGATTACCGTGGTGGGTCGGGAAAAAAGAGCGGGGAGACCGCTTCTTTATGGTACCACAAAGGAGTTTTTGTTCCATTTTGGCTTGAAAAATCTAGAAGATCTACCCCAGGTCGGTGAGTTGGAAGCTATTTCGGCTCAGCAGAAAAAGGGGGAGGATCTGGAAATAATCGAAAGAAAGGAGGATGGGATTGAAGACCAGAGGAGCGAATCACTTCTTGTGGACGAAGCTCCCCTGAACTGAGAATAAGTGAGATTGAATAGATTTTTATCTCTGGCTGGAGTTACCTCCAGAAGAAAAGCGGATCTTTTAATAAAGGCGGGAAGGGTAGAGGTAAATGGCAAAAGGATAAAAAGCCTGGGAGCCTCAATCGATGAGAACCAAGACCAGGTGAAAATTGACGGTGCCAGGGTAAAATTAAAAAAGAACTTCATTTACCTTCTTCTGAACAAACCTAAAGGATTTTTGACCACAACCAGGGATGATTTTAAACGATCCTTAGTCCTTGATTTAATCTCCGGGATCAAAGAGAGAATATTTCCTGTGGGGAGGTTAGATTGTAACACCCAGGGGGTTTTACTTTTGACCAATGATGGGGATCTGACCTACAGGTTAACCCATCCCCGGTTTCAAGTTCCTAAAGTATATAAAGTTGAGGTTAAAGGAAAAGTTCTGGAAAACAGGATAAAAGGCTTGAAGAGAGGAATAAGACTGGAAAATGGAAGCTTAGCTAAAGGAGAAGCTAAAATTTTAAATAGAACAAATGAAAAAACCACTTTAAAATTGAAACTGAATGAAGGTAAAAAAAGGGAAGTAAAAAGGATTTTCAAAGCTCTGGGTTATAAGGTAGAGAATCTGGAGAGATTGAGTTTTGCTGGAATTACCGCTGAGGGTTTGAAAAGTGGTGAATGGAGAAATCTTTTTCCGAAAGAGGTCTTGACATTGAAAAAGATGACGAGCTTCAAAGAAGGTAAAGATATAAGATGAAGACTAAAGTTATTGCCATAGATGGTCCGGCCGGATCCGGCAAAAGCACCACAGCTAAACTGGTAGCAAAAAAGCTTGGCTTTTTATATCTTGATACGGGTGCCATGTACCGGACTCTTACTTTGAAAGTTCTGGATGAGGGAATCAATCCCAGATCAGAGGATGAGGTGAGCAAAGCTGCTGAAACATCCAGAATCGAGATTAAACAGGGGAATGGTGTAAACAGGATTTTTTTGGATGGCAGGGATGTGACCGAGAAAATAAGAGATTCGAGGATCGATGAGAATGTTTCCTTTGTTTCCAAATACAAAAGAGTTAGAGAAACTCTGGTGAATCTCCAGAGGAAAATAGGAGAGAATCAGAATGTGGTGGCGGAGGGACGGGATACCACTACGGTGGTCTTTCCTCAAGCTTTTATTAAGATATATCTGGATTGTGATCTAAAGGAGAGGGCTAAACGCAAGGCTCTGGAATTTCAGGGAAAAGGCATAACCACTTCCATAAATGAACAGAAAGAAAAGCTGGCTTTAAGAGATAGGATCGATTCAAAAAGAGAACTCAGTCCCTTGAAAAAAGACAAGGATGCCTTTATCATAGATACCACCCATCTGAACATCGAACAACAGGTGGACAAAGTGGTTCAAATTTATAATGAAAGTATCTCGTAGAATGAAGTCGTACTATCATTTGTGTTATAGAGCATTAAATTTTCTTTTTAGGGTTTTTTTAAGATTTAAGAAGCTGGGAGAGGAGTTTATTCCCAGAAATGGAGGAGTAATCATCGCTTCCAACCATACGGCTTATATAGATCCGACACTTTTGGGTGCGGCTTCACCCAGGGAATTATTTTTTCTGGCGAAAAAGGAGCTTTTCAGAAATAAGCTTTTGGGATGGTTTTTAGAAAAGCTCAATACTATTCCTATATCCCGGGGAGAATACGATAGAAAGGGTCTGAAACGGTCGGTGGAACTTCTAAAAGAGGGAAATGCGTTGGTGTTGTTTCCGGAGGGAACCAGGAGCAAAAACGGGAAACTACAAGAGGCCAGGCCCGGGATTGGTATAATAGCTCTGGAGGCTGATGTACCCATTGTCCCTGCATATATTCGTAACTCCAGGAATTTAATCCAGTCGATATTAAAGGGGGAAAGTGTTGGGGTTATTTTTGGCAATCCGGTTGAACCAACCTGGTTAAAAAAAGTACCCAGAAATAAAGAAGGGTATAGATTAATTGGTCAGGAGATTATGAGAAGAATCAGGACTTTGAAAGAGGATTTGAGGAATTAGAACAAGATGAGAGTTTCCGTGGTAAAAGGCGCAGGCTTTTGTTTTGGGGTTAAAAGAGCCATTAAGATGGCCTCGGACGCAGCCCAGAACGGTAAAAATAAAGTTTATACCCTGGGACCTTTGATCCATAACCCTCAGGTGGTGGAAGCTTTAAGAAAAAAGGGCGTTGAGGTGGTTGAGAATTTGAATCAAATAAAACAGGGGACAATGATCATTCGTTCACACGGTGTACACCCACAGGTTATATCTCAGGCCAAAAAGAAAGGTCTCAAAATCATTGATGCCACCTGTCCTTTTGTTAAAACCGCCCAAAAGAAGGCCAAATTGCTTCATGATCAAAACTACCAGGTGGTAGTGGTAGGGGAAGCTGATCATCCTGAGGTAAAGGGGATAGTAGGATATTCTCAGGATAAAGCTCTGGTGATGAACCATAAGATAAAAAATTTTGATTTCTCCAAATTCAGAAAACTGGGCGTGGTAGCTCAGACCACCCTGAATCTCAATTCCTTTAAAAAGTCGGTGGACAGATTACTGGAATCGTCCAAGGAAATAAAGATATATAATACCATTTGTTCGGCCACCGCAACCACACAAAGCAAGAGTTTAAAACTGGCCAGGGAAGTGGATCTGATGCTGGTGGTTGGAGGGCGCAATTCAGCTAATACCTCCCGCTTGGCCAGGTTGTGCCAGGAGGCCGGGACCAAAGCCTACCACCTGGAAACTGCTGAGGAGTTGGACAAAAGGTGGTTCCGGGGTGTAAAAAGGGTAGGGATAACTGCCGGGTCCTCCACTCCAGAGTGGATAATAAAAGAGGTATCAAAGGAGGTAAGAGAAATCAACAAAAGGAAATAACCCCTTTTTAGGGGAATTCTATGATAAAGGAGGAACAATTTAATGCCAGAAGAAAGAAAGAAAAAAACGACCGCTAAAAAAGAAGGAGGTGATAAGCTAAAGAAGACGACACCCAGTAAAACCAGACCTGCTAAAAAAGCAGCTCCCCGGACTAAAAGAGAAGAGCCGACAAGAGCAAAACCAAGGAGAGGGAGAAAACCAGCTACTCAGGCTACTAAAGAAATTAAGAAGCCTCCGGAAAAAGAGGTGGCAGTACCTGAAAAGAAGGAGGAGAAAAAGGAAATCATTCGACTCAACCTGGCTGAACTGGAGGATAAGGAATATTCTGAGGATGAGTTCGAAAAACAGCTGGAGATGTATGAGACTACCTTGGGGGAGATGAAGGAGGGGGAGATCATAAAGGGTAAGGTGATGGGTGTGAGCAAAGACGATGTGATCGTAGATGTGGGATTCAAATCGGAAGGGATAATTCCCATAACTGAGTTTCCCCAACCCCTTAACATAAAGGTGGGTGACGAAATCGAGGTCTTTCTGGAGGAGATCGAGGACCAGGATGGGCAGTTGATTCTATCCAAACAGAAAGCCGACTTCATGCGAGTCTGGGATAAAATCAAGGAAGCCCATGATCAGGGGGTTTTATTGCAGGGGAAGATCATCAAAAGGATAAAGGGTGGAATGGTGGTGGACGTTCTGGGTGTGGATGCATTCCTGCCCGGCTCTCAAATTGCCCTGCGTCAGGTTCCCGATTTCGATGCTCTGGTGGGCCAGAGTATGAGATTCAAGGTGCTTAAACTCAATAAGCTAAGAAGAAATATCGTCGTTTCCAGAAGGGTGGTTCTGGAGCAGGAGAGAGAAAAACAGAAATCCAAACTCCTGGAGGAGATAGAATCCGGTCAGGTGAGAGAAGGACTGGTTAAAAACATAACCGATTTCGGTGTCTTTATCGATCTGGGAGGAGTGGACGGACTTCTGCACATAACGGATATGTCCTGGGGAAGAATATCTCACCCCAGTGAGCTGGTGGCTATCGGAGATAAGATAAACGTCAAAATACTGGACTTCGATCAGAATACCGGCAGGGTCTCACTGGGACTCAAGCAATTAACGCCCTATCCCTGGGAGGACATTGAGAGGAAATACCCGGTGGGTAAGAGAATTAGGGGAAAGGTGGTCTCCATCACCGATTATGGCGCTTTTGTGGAACTGGAACGAGGGGTGGAAGGATTAATACATATTTCTGAGATGTCCTGGACCCGTCATATAAAGCATCCATCCAAGGTGGTAGCTATTGGCGATATCGTGGATGCAGTGGTTTTGTCGGTGGATAAGGAGAATGAAAAAATCTCACTGGGAATAAAACAGATTGAACCCGATCCCTGGGAAAGCATTGAACAAAGATATCCCATAGGATCAAAAGTTGTAGGAAAGGTTAGAAATCTCACAGC
>JBARPA010000377.1:0-1676 GCA_049642665.1 Candidatus Zixiibacteriota bacterium | reverse complement strand
AAGCTAGCTTGTCCGTCATACCATTTGTTCTGGGTTAAGCGAATTTCCTCTTCGCTGTCCAGCCTCTTTATGTAAAGGTCTCGATCGTAATTAAAAACAAGGTCCTGAGTCTCAGGATTGGGATTTTCCTTTTCATAGACTATCTTTTTACCATCCGATGAGATACCGGGGAATTGAACTGATGAATCACCATGGGTCAAGCAGATTCTTCCTTCTCCTGAAACGTCAATCTGGTATATCTGGCTTTTTCTCTTTATGTTTTTACCCCATCCGAAATCCTCGGAAAGATAGGATGTATCCGAGAAAAAGATAATTCTTTTTCTGTCCCGGGAAAAACGGGGAGCATAGTCAGGGAAGATGTCGTGGGTTAGCCTTTTAAGCTTGTATTTGCCCCCGGTTAACTCAGCAATTTTTTCGATTTTTTCTCGGTCAAAGGAATTCTTTAAAACATACAGGAAATTTTTTAAACTCTGGGTCTTGTCTTTCCCTTGCCAGTCTTCCAAACCTTGTTGGAATCTGCTATCGGTCATAAGCTCCAAAGCCTGGGGATAACCCAATTGGAGTGCTTTCAGGCAGTATTCCTCAGCCAGCGTGAAGCTGTGGTCCTGATAATACATCCTGGCCAGAAGGTAATAGGCTTCAGGCTGATCTGGATTTTTTTTCAGGGCAAAACTAAGTACCTTTAGTGCAGAATCAGGTTTTTCCTTTTCAATGTAGGTTTTGGCTTTTTGGATCAGCTCCTCTTGACTTAGGCTGGTAAGGATTTCTGGCTTTGAGGAGAAGAATTGCAGATATATCAGAAAAAAAACAACAGCGAAAAGTGATAAGACCAAAAGAAAAGTTGTGAGGATTTTCACCTGATTCATCTTAACAATATACGAATGGTATGACTAAATGGAAGCTCAAACTGGTTTGCCAGAGGTTCAGTTATTTTTTAAAATTTAACTTGACTTTTTTCATTCACTGAATTATAGATTTAGCGAGTTCATTAGCAAGAGGTTTTACCTGAAATAAAAATAAACGGGGAAAACCCTAGGGTTACTTTTATGAGGAATCTGGCCTTTAACATTGGCCTTATACTGTCCTTGATTTGTTCTTCCTTTATAATTCCCTCGAAAAAAATTCAAGCCTCAGATTCACTTTCGCTTCCCTATTTGATGGCTGTTTCCGAACAGGATGAATGTGTTCCCTTGCACTGGTTTAATCCGGGCTCTCAACCCTTTGAGTTGGCCTATGATGATGGAACAAAAGAGCATCAATTCTATGTTAGCAGTCAATGGTTCAGGAATAAAGCAGCAGTTAAAATGAGTTCCCTCTGCTTACCCTTTGCTCTCATTAAATCCAGGATTTTCATAAGTTATCAGGGTTCAGATGGCGACTCGGTTTACGATTTTAAAATGCCTTTTCTCATCAGCGTTAATAAGGATTTAGATGATTTTCCCGGAAAGATTATATGGGGTCCGATTTCAACAAATGCTACTGGTACAAATGACAGCACAGAGCCTGGAGAATGGGTAGAGGTTGAGCATAATATATTGCTCCAAGATGATCCTGATTTCTGGGTAGTTTTCCACTGGAAAGGAGAGTCACCTGCTGCTCCCTTAATTGGTGAAGACAACTCTCCGAATTCTGGCAGATCATTTTACTATTATCTTAACGATTTTGGATATTTCGAA
>JBARPA010000376.1:0-4357 GCA_049642665.1 Candidatus Zixiibacteriota bacterium | reverse complement strand
TATATAGCTGACGAGGACAGTGGTTTTCATATAATTAACGTGAAAAATCCGACCAATCCGGATTTAGTTGGAAGTTATGATACCCCTGGTAAAGCTTATAATGTTTTTGTCCAGGATAGCTTAGCTTATGTGGCAGACAGGTATACTGGTTTACTGATTATAAACGTAAGTGATCCAGCTAATCCTGATTCGATCGGCGGTTACTACGACGAGAGTGATGTTGTCAATGTTTTTGTTCGGGATGGCTTTGCCTATCTGGCTTCTCATTCTAATGGTCTGCATATAATCGATGTCTCCGATCCAACCAGTCCAACGTTGCTTGGAAGTTACCGCACCCCTGGGAATTGCCAGGATGTTTTTGCACAAGGAGAATTTGTGTATGTTGCAGACAGATACTCTCTGATGATTTTCCAGACCCCATATGGCACGGATGTGGAGGAGGAAGTGGAGGGTGGGATTGTGCCCACAGATTTTGTCTTGTATCAGAATTATCCCAACCCCTTTAATCCTGAAACCAAAATTCAGTATCATTTATCAAATCCTTCCTGGGTTGAGTTAACCATTTACAATCTAATTGGTCAGAAGGTTAAGGTGTTAGTAAATGAATTTCAAACACCCGGAATGAAATCTGCCACCTGGAATGGATTAGGCCCTGCTGGAAAAACACTGGCAAGTGGCATTTATTTCTATAAGTTAAAAACAGATAATTACGTCGATTCTAAAAAGATGCTTTTACTTAAATAGTATTCTCTTATCAAAGAACTATTGAGACCAATCACCCAGATTCTTTGGTGATCTCCTCTTGCCTTGGTCTGCCTGTATGTCAAGCAAAATCTCCTTGACATCCAATAAATTTGACCTTACTTTAATAGGGGAACGTGGGATGCTTTTCTTGAGGGGGAAAAGGGTAATCGTAATGTGGCTTCAAATAATTCATCACAGGAGGTTTTATGAGGATCAAGTCGTTAGTTTTAGCGGTTGCCCTTCTTGCGTTCTCCTCAACTCCAGCTGTAGCCAAAATTATCCACATCCCAAGTGATTCGTCTACAATCCAAAGCGGTATCAACGGTGCCGTGAATGGTGATACGGTGCTGGTAGCAGAAGGTCACTATTATGAGCGAATCAATTTCTATGGCAGAAAAGTTCTCCTCACCAGCGAATTTATGATCGATAGCAACACTTCGCATATTCAGAATACTATTATCGATGGAGATTCCTCTGGAACCGTGGTTTTATTTTCCAGCTGGGAAAATCCAAATTCAATCATTCAAGGATTTACCATACAGAATGGTGAAGCTGAGTGTGGAGGTGGTATTTGCTGTACCCATAGTTCCCCAACTATTACCCACTGTTTGATCGCAGACAATAACGCTTCTTACGGGGGTGGAATCTCGTGTCGTACCAACAGTTACCCAATTATTGCTCACTGCATGTTTACGGGTAACACGGCAAGTTTGGGTGGCGGCATTGAAAGTGCCAATTACAGCAATCTGGTCATCAGCAACTGCAACTTTTCACACAATTACGCAGTCCAAGTGGGCGGTGGAATCTGCCTCCTTTATGAAAGCAACGCAACCATCACGAATTGCAACTTCTCTCAAAATTGGTCTTGGGGAGGTGGTGGTGTTTATAATGGAGGTGGCATCGTATCTATCGAATTCAGTAGTTTCACAGAAAATGCTGCAACCGGACACAATGCGGGGGGTGGAATCCGATGCGATGAAAGAACCATCATCAGGAATTGCACCTTCACCAAGAATTCATCTCTGTCTCGTGGGGGCGGAATCCATATAAAATACTATCCCAATGTAAACATCACTAACTGTATTCTTTGGGCTAATACCCCTGTGGAGATCTATGCTGATCCAAATGCCCCGGTAGTAGTAACCTATTCTGACGTTCAAGGTGGATGGCAAGGAGAGGGTAACATAGATTGTGACCCGGCGTTTTGTTATCCTGATACTGGCAATTACTATTTGGCAGAGAATTCCTGTTGTGTTGGTGCTGGATGTGATTCGTTGGACAATCCCGACAGCACTGTCGACATAGGTGCCTTTGGCATTAGTTGCTCTTACATTTGCGGAGACCTAAATTCCGATGGCTTAATTTACATTACAGACGTAATTCTTCTCATCACCTACCTCTTTAAAAGTGGTGATCCTCCGGGATGTCGGCCCTATCCTTACACTTCGTGTGCAGATGCAAATGGAGATGGTGAGGTAACAATTGCTGATGTGGTCTATTTAATCAACTATCTGTTCAGATCCGGCCCGGATCCGAAATGTTGAGCAGAAACAACTATTCACTTGTCAAAGAACTTTTGAGGAGATCATTCACCTGATGAGGTGATCTCCTCTTGCCCTGGTCTACCTTTTGGTTTTACTCAGGCTCAGAGGGCTTGTTTTTTTCGCGATGTCATCAAGATGCTATGCAAATCGCGCAACTACGAATTCGCATCATTCGGTATCACAGGTTGTCCCCCTGGCCGTGCAGGCAACCTGTGTTGCGGAAAAAAGGACGAGAAAATGTAGCGGAGGTCTTTAGAACTCCATTGAAGGAGGGGATTGGGGAAAGAAAGAATGGAAAGCTAAAGCTTTCCGCTACATTGTGAAATCACCCTTAGGGCAAGGTGGGACTGCCTCTCGGAATCATTATGGGCGATGACAGAGCATCGCCCCTACATTTTTCAGGGAATTGTGAACGTAGGGGCCGACCTCCGTGTCGGCCCGAGGGATTTTTGTAGTTGCCCAATTTATTGGGCGTGTTTTTAGCGCGATGAATCGCGCGACTACACATTCTCATGATACGGTATCACAGGTTGTCCCAACCTGTGATAGTCCCGCCGGTCGGGCAAGGTGACCGACCTACGAAAAATCAATCACCCACATCTGCGTAGGGCGGGCTCCCAGCTCGCCAATAAACAACATCCAGGATAAGCCCGGACGGCAAAGAAACAATTTCATGTTGTGTCAGGTCACACCCGGTGGAATGGGCAAGACCTGACAGAACAAGGAACAACTGGTTCTGATCCTATTTCTTTAAATACAAAAGATCGCTGTTGATCTTCCAATCGGCGTCAAAAAAACCAGCACACAGGACTCCTGCCCAACCTTTCTTTTTCACCTCTTTATCAAATATCATAAAGTCAGGCAGTCCTGCTCCCGAATGGATTGCCCCGAAAAAGGTTGAAAACTTCAATGACTCAAAGTTGGTTCCCTGTCGGACAAGCAAGAACTTTTTGGAATTCAATGGATTGGGGTAGATAAACTCCACAGCCAGTCCTTTGCCCGAAATCTCTTCACTCCCAAAGATGACCTTCCCTTCCTTTACTCTGATAGGGAGATCCTTCTGGATCGTTGCCGTAAAGAAATTCTCTTCAGGTCCACCGAAAAGAATCAGGTTATAATTGTCTATGATTTCAGAGGTAACCTCAGTATCGGGAAAGATCTCAGCAAATCCATTACCCCTCCTCCACCATCTAAAAGCCTCCTGTCTTGCCTGGTGCAGTGTCAACTCATCTGTGGACAAATCCCCTTTGGTTCCGTACACGAAAGCAAAGGGGGAAAAATAAGCCTGTTTTATCGGCCCATAAAACTCAGGACTCTTTTTCAGTCCTCTGTGCCTTGCTTCCCCCATTCTGAAGCTTCTGCCCTTTTTTGAAAACGTAATTTGAGTATCCTCTTTGAAGTCATAAGAAATTTCCTTGCCATTTATCAAAATCCTGATCCTGCCCCGGGGGATAAGATCCTCTGAAAGAGAAATTGTGAACTGCTTGATGTTTTGAGCTGTAAGTTCTATCTTTTTCCCTTTAACATAAGCCTCGATCAAAGATTCGAAAAATGGATTTTTTTGCTCATCAATTGTAACCCAGTAGCTTTTGTTACTCTGTCCGATATTATTGGTTTTGAAAATGACATGATCGGGGTAAGGATTTCTTACTCTATTTCTAAAGAATTGCATAATCTCAGGATCATCCACGCAGACGATTCCATCCAGAGTATCCAGAGTGTACCAATGCCCCTTGCCCGGAACCTCCTTGTAACGATATTCATAGCCTTTTTCTTCAAATAGCTTGGCAAAAAGTCTGGCATGTAATGGAGGAACGTTGTCATCGGAGCCTCCCTGAAAGATGAAAACCGGAAGATTAAGTGCATTCTCCACGAAATCAGGTGTGATATCTTCTTTTAAGCTCATGTCTCTTATGGCGATTTGCTGGGGGTGGGCAAAAACATAGCTTTTCTGCAAAAACCATGGAACGTAAAGCTGAAAACAAGTCCAGCCTGCACCAGGAGCGAAAGCTGCAAAAAGATCAGGGTGGGTCAAAGCGATATGCCAGCAGCCATGTCCCCCCATAGAG
>JBARPA010000375.1:0-2582 GCA_049642665.1 Candidatus Zixiibacteriota bacterium | reverse complement strand
GCAGGTCCAGATTTGAATAAATAGTTAACTATATAGACCGCATCAGCAATGGTTTCCAATCCATCGCAATTCGCATCTACAACTCCAGGAAAAACCGGAGGAGGACCACTCTTAAACAGATAGCCTAGAAAGCCAACCACATCGCTTATGCTAGTGACCTGATTTCCCCTGTAGTCACCACACACCCCGATCTTTTTGATCACCGATCCGCTGGCAGGTGCGGGTATCCAGGGATTAGAATTCAATTGGATATAGGCTCTATTTTCTATTGTGGTGCCGGGGATAAGCCCTGATTCAGGGTAGATTATGAAGACCACAAAGCCCTCTCCCTCCGGGGGATTCACATTTGGTGGCAGCATTATGCTGTCACAAGACCAGGTTATGACACGATCAATGGAATTAAAATAAGAAGTACATTTGTCCGGATGACTCATCGGGCCCAAAGAAAGAGTGGTTGAGTCCAGGTTCTGATCCAGAGTATCTAAAATTGTAATGGATATTGCATCTTCTGTGGCACTGCACAGATTTTCGAAATAGATGGTATATCTTAGCTCTTGATCCCCAGCCACTAAAGAGCCGTATGGATAAACCTCCTTGTCATATGGATCCCAGGAGGCAACTACAACTGCCGTATCGAGATCGCTATTATTAGTCAGATCTTTTTCCGGGCCTGTTGTCTGGATGGTGGCTGCAGAGGTTAGAACCGAACCGTCGGTGACGTCTCCCGGGATGCTCACCTGCGCTTCTACAGTTCCGGCTGCTTCTCCGAGTACAGTTCCAATATCCCAGGTTATTACATTGTACGAGAGACTTCCTGGTGGTGTGCTGGAGTGGTAGATGACCTGGGAAGGGAGGGTGAAAGTTATGGTCACATTGTAAGCAGTGGAGGTATCTTTATTTGAGTATAAAAGATCGTAGCTTCTCTCAAATCCAGGTCTTGCCCTTCCCAAACCCCAGAGCTCCAATGTGAGATCAATGTCTGGTCTTTCGAAAGTTCCGTCCCCTTTGTTCTTTAGTATGGAAATGTTATCGCTGCACAGATTTGTTACAGCTAAGTCTAAATCTGTATCTCCATCTAAATCTGAACAGAAGACCGAAGTAGGACAATCTCCAACAGCATAGTCGACTTTAGCCTGAAAAGTTCCATCCCCGTTGTTCTTTAATACAGAAACACTGTCGCTGCGCAGGTTTGCAGTGACCAAGTCCAAATCCAAATCCCCATCCAGATCAGCACAATAGACACAATAAGGATCATCTCCCGTTTCATAGTCAACCTGTGCCTGAAAAGTTCCGTCCCCATTGTTCATCAATATGGAAACCCTGTTGTCATCGTAGTATTCATTTGCTGCTGCCAGGTCCAGATCAGAATCTCCATCCAGATCAGCACAAAAAACAGATTGAACAGAACTTCCCACAACGTAGTCGGTTCTGTCTTCAAAGGCTCCGTTACCGGAGTTCTTGAATACATGTGCAAAACCTGAACTTCCAACAGCTAAATCTAAATCAGAATCACCGTCTAAATCAGCACAAAAAACAGAATAAGTCCTGCCTCGTGTCACATAGTCTGCTTTTACCTGAAAAGCTCCGTAGCCGTTGTTCTCTAATATAGTCACTTTGCTGCCGAAGAAATTTGCCACAGCCAAGTCCAAATCCAAATCCCCATCCAGATCACCACAGAAAACCGAATTAGGAGAATCTCCTGCACTATAGTCAACTTTGGTTTGAAAAGTCCCATCTCCGTTGTTTATAAATATGGAAACGCTGTCGCCCCAAAGATTTGCCACAGCCAAATCCAGATCCAAGTCCCCATCCAAATCCGCACAGAAAACAGACCGGGGTCGAGTTCCTGTCTCATAGTCAACTTTTATTTGAAGATTTCCATCACCATTGTTTTTGAATATGGAGACGCTGTTGCCATTCTCATTGGCAACAGCCAAGTCCATATCCAAATCTCCATCCAAGTCCGCACAGAAAACAGAATAGGGACCAAACGTTACACCAGGACTGACAAAAGGTTCGAAGCCGATGGAATTTGGCTTAAAATGTTCGTAGCTCTGAGCAAAGGCAGTAATGCTCATCAAAAGCAAAACTAATAAAATAATCAGTTTTCTGGTCATTTTACCTCCTTTTCAAAGGTTGACCAAAATCTCTCTCTATGATATATCTGAATTCAAAAGAACTATAGCACCGGAATCGCTGAAAGTCAAGTGAAATCTCCAAGAATTGGTGGGACAAGGTTTCCTAACCTTATCTTCTTTAAAACAGTTAAAATTAATTATAAGGCAATAAAAAAAGCCAGGTTCTGAGAACCTGGCTTTCTATTAGATATCATTTTAACTTAACAATCGTCAACGCTTGTACATCCGGGCAAAGGTGCAGGTCCCGATTTGAAAACGTAGTTAACCAGATATACCGCATCCACAATGTCCACTGTGCAGTCCGCATTGACATCACCTGCGATCAGGGGATCAGGTTCGGGTCCTGATTTCAAAACATAATTGGTTATAAACACAATGTCCGTTACGTCTGCAGTACCAGATTTATTCACATCTCCCGGTGTGTAGACAATGATGGGGATGGGG
>JBARPA010000374.1:0-1859 GCA_049642665.1 Candidatus Zixiibacteriota bacterium | reverse complement strand
CTACCATATCCTCGGTAGTGTAGCTTTTGGGTGAAAGCATTATCGTCAGCAAAACCTCGTCGATCGTCTCTTTAGTTTGGGGATCGATTATTCTTCCATGGTTGGCTGTATGGGACTGGGCCTTGCTGGGAAGCACTTTCCCTTTAAATATCTTATCCGCAATGGAGAGCGTCTCTTTGCCGCTTATTCTGACAATACCCAAGCCACCCTCACCCAGCGGCGTGGATATGGCAGCAATGGTGTCCTCTCCCAAAGATGTCGTGCAGGAACTTTTTTTCATTTGCTGACGACTACTAAGGGCTGGCCTCTGCCTTGCCACTTAATATAATATTGCTCTATTAAGGAAAATATGTTGAAAAATGTCCAGTATAATGTCAATCCGGCAGGAAAGCTCTGGAAGAAGAAGAAAAACAAAATGGGCATGAAATAGACCATAGCCTTCTGCTTGGGATCTTTTATGGTGATCTTCTGCTGCCAGAACATTGTGGCGGCCATTATGATGGGAAGGATACGATATGGATCCATCTGAGAGAGATCATTCAGCCAGAAAATGAAATTCGCTTGCCTTAACTCTATGGTGCTCCTGCAGATGGTGAAAAGAGCCCAGAAAAGAGGCATCTGTAGAAGAAGGGGTAAGCAACCTCCAAAGGGATTAACTTTATACTCTTTATAGAGTTTCATTATCTCCTGGTTTAACCTCTGCGGGTCTTTTTTATACTTCTCCCTGAGCTCATTTATCAGAGGCTGAACCTCCTGCATTTTGGTCTGGGCCTTTACTGATTTGTGGGTCAATGGATGGAAGATCACCTTCATCAAGCCGGTAAAAATAATGATTACCACCCCGTAGTTGGCAAAAACCTTGTAAAGGTTGACAAAAAGCCAGAGAACAAAAATGGAGAATGGCCGGATATATTTCCAGCCTAAATTGACTATCTTGTCCAGTCCTATATTATAGCTCTTTAATGTCCGGTAATCTATAGGACCCACATATACCATAAAGCTGTCCTGAAAAGCATCCTGGGCTGGAATGCTCATCTCAATCGCTACTCCAATTCTTTTATCCTCTAAGATTTCATCCTCAATTTGGGTTCTAGTTTGAATCCCCTCAGCCACAAATCCAGACCCCTCTCTGGATAAAGGAACCAGAGTTGCCATAAAATATTTGCTTCTTGTTGCCGCCCATTGGGTATT
Organism: Candidatus Zixiibacteriota bacterium; assembly: GCA_049642665.1. Lineage (GTDB taxonomy): Bacteria > Zixibacteria > MSB-5A5 > MSB-5A5 > SM23-73-2 > CAYURP01. Next base: position 668 of record JBARPA010000374.1, on the reverse strand, counting down.
GCCGGACCTTTCTTCTTTAAGAATTCCAGTATCCGAGCCTTTGGGTCTTTGAAACTTCTTTTCCTTGACTAATTCCTCGCCCATCATAGCATAAGCCTCGAAATAGCTCAAATCCTCTTTTCTGTTGGTCTCGGTCACGCCAACGCCAGACTCCCAGCCAAGGATATACTGTCGACCTGGATTCAAATCCTTAATCCCTTGAATCCCAATGTGTAAATCGAAATTATAATGGTTATGAGAGAAGATATATCTTTTTGTAATGATACTTCCATTGCCCATATCCAGCGTGAAGTTTAATATCTCAACCGAGTCAATCTCATTGATGAAAATCTCCTCCTGGTCTGAGGAGAAATTGAGCTTATCCAGGTGTAACCCACTAAGAGGAAAATCTATGTTTAGGGCATAGGGAGCTTCCTGGGGGATTACCTCGATTTTATTCCCGTCGGAATATTCATATTCTTTCAAAACAAAACTTTTTAAGTTTGCACCTCTGGTGCTGAAAGTGGCTTGATAAAGATCTGTCTCCACCTTCACCAATTTCTCAATTTGTGTTGTGTCTTGAGGTGCAGAAGGTTGCTTTTGCCCCTCGATCTCCTGGGGAACGTAAGGTACAGCCTCCTCCCGGGAGATCAGGGTGTCAACCTCTGTCTTTTTAACCTCTCCTGGAG
>JBARPA010000373.1:0-6620 GCA_049642665.1 Candidatus Zixiibacteriota bacterium | reverse complement strand
TATTCGCTGTCCTGGGAGGTATTCAGATCGGGGGTGATCCAGTTCAGCTTTTTCTGATTTAGCTGGGGTGCGGTCATTATCTTCATCAGGGATTGTAAGGCACCGCCGTGAGTGCAAATTCCTTCCCTTCCGTTTTCCCGGGCATCCACCCTGATCTGTTTGATGAACTCGATAAAGTTAACGTCCGAGGGGCATCTCTCGTGGCACATTTTGCAGGTCAGGCAGCTCCAGATCCGGCTATCACCCAAGATCTTGTTATTCCAGGTTATGGCTTCACCTACGATCTTTCTGGGCGAGAAGTTGTCGTTAAACGCAGCCACCGGGCAGACCGAGGTGCATTTCCCGCAGTCCAGACAATAGTAGGCTTTGGTATGTTTTATTATCTCTTTTATCATTTCTCTTTTATCTCATTGAAAGTCCCTAAAGGGCTGGGACCGACTTTTTTTATACCCTGGACAAACTCATTTATCACTTTTTCCAGCTTGCTATTCTCCGAGAAAAAGTCCAACTCCAGTCTTAATCTCTCCGGCTTAATTCCCAAAAGCTCGATCAGGGCTTTAGCAGTTTTGTATTCCTTAGCAGCGTTACTGCTGCCGAAATTATAATGACATTTCCCCTCGGGACAGCCAAAGGCTATCACCCCATCAGCGCCTTTCTCAAAGGCTTTTAAAATCAATGCGGTGTTAATCCGTCCGGAGCACATAAGCTTGATCAACTTAAAATCAGGGAAATCCTCAACCGCATTTATCTCGTTTTTGCCCACACCACACCAGTGGCAGGCAAAGGCGATAACCTTGGGTTTGAAATCTTTTATATTCTCCTTCATCTTTCTACAAATCCTGCTCGTGGTTTAAACAGCTTTCCAGCATCAGCTCAATTCTTTTATCGGTGAAATGTTTTGCATTTATAGCGCCGGTGGTGCATACCGCCACGCAGGTTCCGCATCCCTTGCATAAAGTCTCGTCTATTTCCGAGACGACAAATCCGTCCTTAACTGGCTTCAAAGATATAGCCTTGTATTCGCAGACCTTTTCGCATTTGCCGCATCCCCGGCACATATCCTGATCTACAAAGCAGGTTATGGGCTCCATTTTCAGAGTCAGCTCGTTTTCCTTTTCCTCCTCGTCCCTCCAGGAGATAACTACCTCCTCAGATCTCTCGTCGTAGGGAAGTTTTTGAGGATCGGAGGGAACCCGGAGAATAAATTCCGGAACCCGGCCGATCTCATGCGTCCCTTTATGAGGAAAACTCAACAGAGTCAGTCTTCTGCTGCAGCCGCTGACGCATTCCTGACATTCGATACAGGGTCCGCATCTCAGGCATCTTTTGGCCTCGGCAATGGCCTGCTCCTCGGTGAAGCAGAGATCCACCTCATCCCAGCTGTTCAACCTTTTATCAATTGACAATTTGGGAATGGGATTACGTTCTATTGATTTTTCGCCCTCAATTTCCAACCTGAATCCCCATTCCCTCACCTCATGTGGTGGAGCCATTCCCTTTTTCAAATCCTTATGACTCAGATATCTGTCTATGGCATGGGCAGCAAAATGACCGTGGGCAATGGCATCGACTACCGTGCTGGGACCGGAAACCGCATCCCCACCTGAGAAAAATCCCGGGATGTTGGTGGCAAAGGTAACCGGATCCACTTCGAAGGTATCCCATTTGGTAAGTTTAAACTCATGATCTTTTGGCAAAAAGGATATATCCGGCTTCTGACTGATAGCCGGAATAATGGTATCGGCTTCGATTATAAACTCCGAGCCCTCCATGGGCACGGGTCTTCTCCTGCCGGATTCATCCGGCTCCCCCAACCTCATCTTTATGCACTCCATTCCGGTAATCCTGCCATTTTCACCCAGAATCCTCACCGGAGCAGACAAATAACGGATTTTTACCCCTTCCTTTTCCGCCTCCTCGATCTCGGAGACATTGGCTGGCATCTCCTTTCTGGATCTCCGGTAGACGATATAAACCTCATCACACCCTAATCTGAGAGCAGTCCTTGAGGCATCGATAGCAGAGTTACCTCCGCCTATGATGATGACCTTTCTGCCGGGCTTTTTGTGGTCACCGGAGTTAGTCTTTTCCAAAAATTCCACACAATCTATGAATCCCTCATATTCATCCTCACCCGGCACCTTCAATTTTAATCCATGGTGTGCTCCTATGGCAATGAAGAAGGCTTTGTAACCCTGTTTCATTAACTCATCGAAGCTGATATCCTTACCCACCCGGGTGCTGGTTTTGATCTCCACTCCCAGATCAATAATGTCTTCGATTTCCCTGTTGATGATATCTCTGGGAAGCCGGTAGGGCGGTATACAGGCGGTAAGCATTCCCCCGGCATAGGGAAGCTTCTCGAATATGGTAACCCCGTATCCTTTTCTGATTAAGTCATTGGCACAGGTCAGCCCGGCAGGTCCGGCGCCAACCACGGCAATTTTCTCCTCACGGGTTCTTTTAATGGGCTCAGCTTTTTTGATGTCTTTTTTCAGCTCCCAGTCAGATACAAATCTTTTCAGGGAACAGACGGCTACCGCCTCATCCACCTTTCTGCGGTTACACTCCGATTCACAGGGGTGAGTGCAAACTCTTCCGCAGATTCCGGGTAAAGGATTATCCTTTTTTATAAGATCCAGAGCCTCCTGAAATTTGCCTGCCACGATCAAACCGATATAGGCTTTAACCTGAACCCCGGCCGGGCAAGCTACCCTGCAGGCAGAGGATTCAATTTTGGTTATGGTGTGTACATCCGGAGAAAGACGGGGAAAGCGAAGTCTTATCCGCTCTTTCTCTAAGGTGGTCTGTAATCTATACATTTTTTATTTTCCCTGTTTATTCAAAATTTCCTGGCCGTATTCATACCCCTTCTCGAAAGCTTGCAGATTAAGATCTAAAAACCTCTGGGGAACGGACCCGGGTAAAGCTTTTCTTACAGAATCCGCGCTGACCAAACCAGTAACCGCAGTGAAGAATCCCAGCATTACTATGTTAGCTATGATTTTATTGCCCATCTCCTCAGCTATTCTGGTCGAGGGAATTGAATAGGTCTTCACCCCGGCTCTGGTAAGTCCGGGTTTGACCAGATCCTCATCTATCAGCAAAAAACCCTCCTTTTCCAGGTTGGATTCGAATTTACTGTACGCTTCCTGAGACATAGCCACCAGTATATGGGGGATGTTAACATAAGGATATAAAACCCTGTCATCCGAGACCACAACCTGAGAGCTGCAGGCTGAACCTCTGGCTTCGGGACCAAAGCTCTGGGTCATGGTTGCGCTCTTACTGTCAAATATGGAGGCGGCTTTGCCTATGATATAGCCCATCTTGATAATACCCTGTCCTCCAAAACCGGATAATCTGATCTCAGTCATTGGGCCCTCCATATTCTATATATTTCTCCCCAAATTTCTTTCTGTACCATTCATTCATGCAATCCAGAAATGTGGGACGTTCTATATCGACGAATTTACCCACGGTAATCTTTTTTTGATAACCGATATCCAACTCTCGGGTATCGGCTCCGTGCTTGATCACTGAGTTATCGTGGTAAAACTTCATTAGGTTTAATCCGTCCCCCAATCTGTTCCTGCGGGCATAGATTGTGGAACAGGGAGCGATGATCTCGATAAAGGAGAAACCCTTTTTATTTAACGCCTCCCCTATCGACTTGGCCAATCTGCGGATGTGCAGGCAGGTCCAGCGTGCCACATAGACAGCTCCGCAGGATGCAGCTAAATGAGGTAGATTGAAAGGCTGTTCATAACATCCGTAGGGAGAGGTAGAGGTATTGGCAGTCAAGGGAGTAGTGGCAGCAGACTGACCTCCGGTCATAGCATAGATGAAATTGTTTATGCACAAAACCACCATATCCATGTTCCTTCGAGCTGCATGGATTAAGTGATTTCCTCCTATTCCAGCGATATCACCATCTCCACTGAATACCACCAGTTTGAGCTTGGGATTGCCTAATTTCAAGCCAGTAGCAAAAGGGATAGCCCGGCCATGAGTGGAATGGAAGGAATCTAAGTTAATATAACCAGCTATCCTGCCTGAACATCCGATCCCTGATACCACCGAGATGTTATCCAGGGGTATCTGGACTTTATCCAGCGCGGCGGCAAAAGCAGTCATCGCAGTTCCTATACCGCAGGTGGGGCACCAGATATGAGGAATCCGATCCATCCTCAGGATCCTCTCCATGGGATGTTCTTCTATTACGGGAGCCTCTTTTACAACCTGGGCGTCTTTCATCTCACCGCCTCCTTTATGGCTTTATAGATATCCTCAGGATCGTGAACCCATCCCCCTCCGTGCGGGACCAGAAAAACCTCAGCCTGACCCTTGGCCGCTCTTTCCACCTCCAGAACCATCTGCCCGTAGTTCATCTCTGGAACCACAAAGGCTTTTACCTTTTTCGCCAGCTCATATACCTTTTCCTCAGGAAAAGGCCAGACGACTATAAGCCTTATTACCCCAACCTTAATTCCCTCCGCTCTAGCTTTCTGAATGGCCGGAATAGCCACCCGGGAACTGATACCATAGGAGAGGAGCACTACCTCTGCATCACCTGTTTCTTCCTCCTCAAACTCAACTATCTTATCTTTGTTTAATCTTATCTTCTCCACCAATCTTCTCACCAGCTTTTCCTGGGTTTTCCAGTGCATAGCAGGATAACCCTTTTCGTCATGGGTAAGACCGGTGATATGGACCTTGTAACCGTCTCCAGCTTTGACCATATCCGGGACCAGATCCTTTTCGGGTTTGAACGGAAGGTATTCCTGCGGGGAGAGCTTGGTATATCTTCTGGGCTCCAGCTCTATCTTATCAGCTGGCGGGATTACCACCTTCTCGGTCATATGCCCCACACACTCATCGGTCATGATAAAAGTAGGGACCCTATATTTTTCTGATAGGTTAAAGGCCTTGATGGTAAATTCAAAGCACTCCTGAGGCGAATTGGGGGACAGGGCTATGATCTCGTAATCGCCGTGGGAACCCCATCTGACCTGCATCATATCAGCCTGACCGGGCAGGGTGGGAAGCCCGGTGGAAGGACCACCCCTCTGCACATTTATTATCACACAGGGTGCTTCCATTATCGCAGCCAGACCTATGTTTTCCATCATAAGGGAGAATCCAGGACCAGAGGTTACCGTCATGGCTTTAGCCCCGGACCAGGCTGCACCAATCACAGAGGCCATTGAAGCTAACTCATCCTCCATCTGAATGAAAACACCTCCCACAAAAGGGAATCTCTCTGATATACGTTCCACCACCTCGGTGGATGGAGTTATGGGGTATCCGGCAACAAAGTTACATCCCGCTGCCAGAGCACCCTCAGCACAGGCATGATCACCATCCAGATAGTGCGAGCCGGTCAATACGTTCTTAGGATTAGCTTTCAACCTTATCCACCTCCTTTTCGGTGACCCAGATAGCAAAATCCGGACAGAGCATCTCGCAGAGCCCGCAGTGAACGCACTCATCAGGATTTTTTACATGGGGGGGGTGATACCCTTTAACGTTGAACTCCGAGGAAAGTTCCAGTACATCCCGGGGACAGTATTCCACGCAGAAAGCACAACCTTTACATCTATCCTTGACGATATGGATCTCCCCGTGAGGAACCTTGATCTTGTCCGCATCCAGTGGCTTTCTCCAAAATTTCATCTTGATCTCCAAGTAATATCGACTATGTTAATCTTATTTATCTTATTTAGTTACCCCTTAGACGTATAAATATAGCAAAATATTAGTATTAGTCAAGTGAATTTATTCACAAGCCAATCTAAAAAAACTAAGCGTTCTTCCCTTTCTTTGCCTTTTTCACCTTCTTTCCTGCGGTTTTTGCTATGGTCCTTTTTGTCTTGGTTTTCACTTTTTTGACTTTCCTGACCTTCTTTGATACGCTCTTTTTTTTCTTTGTTTTTGCTTTAGCCCCTTTAATCTTTAATCGGCCAATCTCCTCTAACATTAATGTGGCCACTTCCGCAGGGGTTTTGGCCACCTTGATTTTTGCCTTTCCAAAGGCAGCGATTTTCTCAGCAGCAGTTCCGGACCCGCCGGAGATAATGGCGCCGGCATGACCCATTCTCTTACCCGGAGGGGCAGTTCTGCCAGCCACAAAAGCCACCACCGGCTTTTTCATTTTCTTTTTAACAAATTCTGCTGCCTCCTCCTCGTCAGTTCCACCGATCTCTCCGATCAAGACCACGGCTTTGGTCTGGGGGTCATTCTCAAACATGGACAGGCAATCTATGAAGTTGGTGCCAATGATCTGATCCCCGCCGATACCGATGCAGGTGGATTGTCCCAGGTCATTCTGGGTCAGATGATAAACCACCTCGTAGGTCAAGGTTCCGGACCGGGATACCACCCCAACGTTTCCCTTTTTATGGATTTGCCCGGGCATAATTCCCACTTTGCTAACTCCAGGGGATATAACCCCGGGGCTGTTGGGTCCCACCAGTCTGGTTTTGGTGGTTTTTAAATAATTGTAGATTTTAAGCATATCCAGAGCTGGTACTCCCTCGGAGATACAGACAATCAGATCCACTCCGGCATCAGCAGCCTCATAGATAGCATCCACAGCGAATCTGGAAGGAACGTAGATC
>JBARPA010000372.1:0-19863 GCA_049642665.1 Candidatus Zixiibacteriota bacterium | reverse complement strand
TCGTAGAAGGGAGTTTTTTTAGGTATGGATTTATTTGACATTTATGACCTCAATTCTATTGTGTCTATCTTTGTAATATAACTCATTAGTGCATAAATCAAACTTAAGAGTATCTTTTAAGAACGGCTCAGACTCAACTCTTTTTTTAAGAATTTTCCGGTATAAGACCCTTTGATTTCAGTTACCTGTTCCGGGGTTCCGGCAGCCACCACCTCCCCTCCATCATCCCCGCCTTCAGGTCCTAAATCGATGATCCAGTCTGAAGATTTTATCACATCCAGATTATGTTCTATCACCAAAACAGTGTTGCCCATATCCACCAGTCTGTTCAAGACATTCAGCAGCATCTTTATGTCCTCGAAATGAAGCCCGGTGGTGGGCTCATCCAGGATATAGAAGGTCCTTCCGGTGCTTACCTTGGACAGTTCGGTTGATAATTTTACCCTCTGAGCTTCCCCGCCGGAAAGTGTGGTTGCCGACTGGCCCAGCTTAATGTATCCCAGGCCTACGTCCTTGAGGGTCTGAAGTTTCCTTTTTATCTTGGGGATTTTATCGAAGAAACGATAAGCCTCATCCACGCTCATTTTCAGGACATCCGCGATGTTTTTACCCTTATATTTGATCTCCAGGGTCTCCCGGTTATATCTTTTACCTTTACATACCTCGCAGGGGATATAGACATCGGGCAGAAAGTGCATCTCGATTTTAATTATTCCATCCCCTTCACAGGCCTCGCACCTTCCCCCCCTGACATTGAAGCTGAATCTTCCGGCCTTATACCCCCTGACCTTGGCCTCAGGAATCTGAGAGAAAAGCTCCCGGATGGGGGTGAAAACTCCGGTATAGGTAGCCGGGTTGGAGCGGGGAGTCCTGCCAATAGGGGATTGATCGATATTGATAACCTTATCTATTTTATCCAGCCCCATAACCTTCTCGTGTCCCAGCGGGGAAACTTTGTGATTGAAAAAATGCTTAGCCAGGATTCTGTATAGGGTCTCATTGATCAGGGTTGATTTTCCAGAACCTGATACCCCGGTTATACACACGAAAACACCCAGAGGTATGTCCACTCTGATCTTTTTGAGATTATTGCCATAAGCTCCCAGAACACTCAGGAAATCTCCATTTCCCGAGCGTCTGGATAAAGGAACTGGAACGTAGAGTTTTCGAGCCAGATATTTTCCGGTTAATGATTTATTATTCCTTTTGAGGCTGTTGGGTTTGCCCTTGGCCACTATCCAGCCACCCTGGTTACCAGCTCCTGGTCCCAGATCCACCACCCAGTCAGCGCTCTCAATGGTCTCCCGGTCGTGCTCCACCACCAGGACGGTATTTCCCAGATCTCTTAAACTGGTTAAGGTGTTTAAAAGTCTTTTGTTATCCCTTTGATGTAAACCCACCGAGGGCTCATCCAGAATATAAAGGACTCCCACAAGTCTGGAACCTATCTGGGTAGCTAATCTGATTCTCTGCTCCTCCCCTCCGGATAGGGTTCCCGCAGCCCGATCCAGAGTCAGATAATCCAAACCTACATCTATGAGGAACCCCAATCTTTGATTTATCTCCTTTAATATCTGCTTGGCTATTTGCTGTTCTCTTTTGGATAGCTTAAGTTTTGAGAAAAACTTCTTGGATAGTTTTATGGATAGATTGGTAACTTCGTTTATGGGCATTCCCCCGACTTTCACCGAAAGGCTTTGTTTTTTTAACCTGGCACCGTCGCAGGTAGGGCAGGGCCTGATCATCATATATTTCTCTATCCATTCCCTGATGCCTTGAGATTCGGTTTCCTTGTATCTCCGCTCCAGATGAGGAACTACTCCTTCAAACTTACGCCAGTATTCGCCCTGGCCTTTTCCGTTCTCATATTCCCATTTAAATTTGATCTCCTCCTTTGTGCCATAAAGAATTACATCCTGAATTTCCTTTTTTAATTTATTGAAGGGGGTATAAAGATTGAAATTGAAGTGTTCAGCCAACCCCTGTAAAAGATGCTCATACCAGCTTCCATAGGGTACCCCCCAGGGTGCGATAGCTCCCTGGGCGATGCTGATACCGGTGTCCGGGATGACCAATTCCGGATCCACGTTCATTTTAGTTCCCAATCCCCCGCAGGTGGGACAGGCACCAAAGGGACTATTAAAGGAAAACATCCTGGGAGTAAGCTCCTCGTAACTTATATTGCAATGGATACAGGCATAATGTTCCGAGAACAAAAGCTCCTCTTTACCCATCACATCCACCAGCACCACTCCAGAACCTAATTTCAGAGCTATCTCCAGGGAATCAGCCAATCTTTTTTTTATCTTTTCCTTTATTATCAACCTATCTACAACTACCTCAATGTTATGCTTTTTGTTTTTATCCAGACTTATCTGGGAATCCATATCTGTGATCTTTCCATCCACCCTCACCCGGATGAAGCCCTCCCTTTTAACCTCCTGGAATAGTTCCCGGTACTCTCCCTTCCTTCCCCTAACCAGGGGAGCCAGAACCTGGATTCTGGTCCCGGAAGGGAGAGAAAAGATGGAATCGACTATCTGCTGGACCGTCTGCCGGGTAATTTTTCTTCCGCAGCGATAGCAGTAAGGAATTCCTATGCGGGCGTAGAGCAATCTGAGATAGTCGTATACCTCCGTGGCCGTTCCCACAGTGGAACGGGGATTTTTTGCTGCAGTTCTTTGCTCGATGGATATAGTGGGTGAGAGCCCCTCGATGAAATCGACATCCGGCTTTTCCATCATTCCCAGAAACTGACGGGCATAGGCAGATAAAGATTCCACATATCTTCTCTGACCCTCGGCATAGATGGTATCAAAAGCCAGAGAGGATTTGCCCGAGCCGGAAAGACCGGTTATTACTATCAATTTTCCTCGGGGCAGAACCAGATTGATATCTTTGAGATTATGCTCCCGGGCGCCTTTTATTTTTATTACATCCTCAGACATACTGATATCGATCAAAAGTATATAAAATATACGAAATAATTAAAGGATTGGAATTATGAAATTTCTAAAAAAAAATATTGACAAAAATAGTTTTTTGTTATAATATCAGATTCTATATTTTAATAATAAGAAGAGAAATTCTTATGCGAACTTATCGAGTTTTACGTGAATAATGAGGATTAAAAGGAGGTGTATTCTTTAATAAACGGTAACAGAATAAAGAACTTAACTCTAAAAATGGAGAGGATGATGAAACCTAAGCTAAAACTGAGTCTGCTTTTATTCTTATTGGTTTTACTTTCTCATGTCGGAGCCCAAGCCGGGGGTTTGACTTTTTCAGAGGTGGGTACAAAAGCCACCAGCCTGGGTGGAGCTTTCAGAGGACTGGCTGATGACTGGAGCGCCTGTTACTGGAATCCCGCTGGAATTGCCTATCTGGAGCATTCTGAGCTAAATATCACAGCCTACGCCTCCAGCCCCAGACCCACCTATCTTCCAGAGGTCTTTTTCGGTCAAGATGAAAATCGATATGAGGTGGGCTTCAAAAATGGAATAAAATGGTATCCGGACGATAAGAACTATCTCAGACCCAACTTAAGCGCTTTTTTGAAGTTAGATCAACTTAAAAGCTTTACCCCGGGAATTGCGTTTTTTATTCCTTATGACGTTCAGTATGCTTGGAAAGTCTATGAACCACCACCAGGATATAATAACTCAGTTTCCCTTCCCAAATATGACCACCAAACCGACCTTATGATTTTGGATTTCCATCCTACTCTGGCTAAAGAGGTAATTGCGGATAAGCTTTCCCTGGGAGCAGGTGTCTCCATTCAATACGGAGATTTCCTTTTAAGGAGATTATCCTTGGTTCCTGTTGATTCCCTCATTCCCCGCCCTTATGAGAACTTTCCACTGGATTCCAAATTTGAGGGAGATGGCTGGGGAGTAGGTCTGAACATAGGTCTTTTGCTGAAGTTAACTCCCAAACTGAACTTAGGGGTTGCCTTCAAAACCCCGATAGATATTAAACTCTCAGGGACCACAGAGCTACAGGTCTTTTTACCTGAAAATGATAACCTGGCCCAGCAGGTAGCAGAACAATCCCCGGGTCTGGATTCCCTGTTTAGAGGTGGAAAACTGGAGAATTCCATAGATGATGAGATCACATTATCTCTGCCCGCTGATTTCGGTGCCGGGATCTCCTATCAATACTCGGAGAAGCTCCTGTTACTTTTTGACGTGAGCTGGGTAAACTGGTCCCGCATGGAAGAACTGAAGGGTAAATTTGGATGGAATTATCCTTTCGATGGCTCCCTTAAAGACGCAACCCTGCCTTTAAAATGGGAGGATGTCACCAGGTTCAGCGTGGGATGTGAGTATAAACCTTCCCAAAAGATAGCTCTGAGAGGCGGTTACTATTTCGAACCATCCCCTATTCCCGACGAGTCCTTCACCCCTCTGTTCCCTGATATCGGAGATAAAAATGGCATAAGCTTGGGAATTTCTATTCATCTGGCTCCCTTTGATCTGACCTATGCCTACCAGTATATCGGCTTCAAGGAGAGGGAGGTTAAAAACCTTACTGATATCAATCAGGATCTCCAATATGATAATCTCCCTGGAATTTATCGAATGAATTCCCATGCATCTTATTTCTCATTAAGCTATCATTTTTAAACCAACCACAAAAAGGAGTGAAATCAGATGAGAGCGGATTATAAGAAAGTTCTGTTAATTTTTTTGAGTTTGATCCTTTTGCTTTCTTCAGGAAATTGCACTAAAAGGACCAATCCGGTTAAACAGGCTCCTGCCCAAGGTAAAGTATGGATTGTCCCTCCTATTACATCCGAGGCACTGAGTGGGAATCTAATAGGTGACCCTATAGCCAGAGGGATTATGGTTTACACTCCACCTGGTTATGAGGATCTGGCACAGGCCAGGAGAAAATACCCGGTACTCTTTCTGCTTCATGGTTTTGGAGGGGATCAAGGTACGTTTAGAAATATCTACAATATCAGAGAGGTGGCAGACGGACTTGTTAATAGGGGAGAGATTCAGCCCATGATCATAGTGATGCCGGATGGTTCAAATCAATTAGGTGGCAGTTTCTACGTTAATTCGGTGGTGGAACCTATTACGCTTCCCTATACCGGATACTATGAGGATTTCATAGTGAAAGATGTGATGTCCTATGTAGATAAATATTTCAGGGTGAAATATAATAAAGAGGGACAGGAAATACTCAAGGACACCACTTACAAATGGAATCGGGCCATAAGTGGTCACTCCATGGGAGGATATGGCGCCTTCAAGATAGCCACAGATCACGATTCCCTTTTCTCGGCTGTGAGTGCTATGAGCGCACCGTTTACCTTTGAAGGTAACGGTACTGATTTTTATGGTATTTTGGAATGGATAGATGGGGTTTTTGCGGAAAACGGTGTAACCCCGGGAGATTCTGCGTCCTATGCTGCAATGAATCCCACAGCCGGACACCTCTCAGCCAAGATATTCGCCATGGCAGCTGCTTTTTCCCCTCATTCCAATTTCACAGGAATTGATACCTCGTACAGATTCCTCAAAGATCTGGGAGAGGGATGGGGAGTCGATATACCCATAGACTGGAACGGTCAGGTGGTTGACTGGATCTGGAAGAAATGGCTGGAAAATGATATCAAAACGAAAGTCGATACCCTGGTAAACCGTGGGGAAGACCCTTTTGAGGAGATGGAGATTTATTTTGACTGTGCCGATCACGATGGACTTCTGCTGCAACACCATGCCCAGATTTTTCACCAGACCCTGACAGCCTATGGGATCGATCACACTTACTATGAATACCAGGGATATGATAATTACCCAGCAGGACATCACAACTTCATATACGATCGCTTAGCAGAGGTTCTCAAATTCCATTCCAGATCTTTTCCCGAGCTTGAGGAAGAAGAATAAAAACTAATCTAATCAAGACAAAATGAAAAAAGCCGAGGCTTAATGCCTCGGCTTTTCTTTTCGTTGGAAATTAATACATCTCACCGCCGTATCCTCCTCCTGGAGGCATTGCAGGCGGCTTTTTCTCTTCCGGCTTTTCGCATACCAGGGCTTCCGTGGTGATCAGGAGGGAAGCAATCGAGGCTGCGTTCTCCAGAGCAATACGGGTAACCTTGGTGGGATCGATCACTCCGGCCTTCATCAGATCCTCATATTGCTCGGTCTCGGCATTAAAGCCGAATGCATCTGTGCCTTCCTTTACCCTGTTAACCACAATTGAGCCTTCTACCCCAGCATTCTCAGCTATCAATCTTATGGGCTCCTCTAAAGCCTTTCTGACGATCATGGCTCCGATAGCCTCGTCTCCATCCAGTTTTAGTTTTTCCAGGGCGGGAAGGGCTCTTAATAAAACAACTCCACCACCGGGGACGATTCCCTCTTCCACAGCAGCTCTGGTTGCATGCAGGGCATCCTCCACTCTGGCTTTTCTTTCCTTCATTTCGGTTTCTGTAGCAGCGCCGACATTGATCACTGCTACTCCACCCGCTAGCTTGGCCAGCCTTTCCTGGAGCTTCTCCTTATCGTAGTCTGAAGTGCTCTCTTCAATCTCTCTTTTTATCTGATTGACCCTGCCTTTGATGTCCTCGGTTTTTCCAGCACCCTCAACAATGGTGGTGTTCTCCTTGTCCACGTTAATCCTTTTAGCTTTACCCAGATCGCCAATTACCGTGTTTTCCAATTTGAAACCCAGCTCCTCGGAGATAACCTTGCCACTGGTCAGGACTGCAACGTCCTCAAGCATAGCTTTTCTTCTGTCTCCAAATCCCGGCGCCTTTACCGCACAGACCTTAAGAGTACCCCGGAGCTTATTAACTACCAGAGTGGCTAAAGCTTCACCTTCTATATCCTCTGCGATAATAAGAAATGGTTTTCCTACCTGGGCGATTTTCTCCAGAAGAGGCAGAAGATCCTTCATCACCGAGATTTTCTTATCGTGGATCAGAATCAAAGGATCCTCCAGAACACACTCCATACTGTCCGGATTGGTGATGAAATAGGGGGAGAGGTATCCCCGGTCGAACTGCATACCTTCCACAACTTCGAGGGTAGTGTCAGTGGTCTTAGCCTCCTCCACAGTTATCACGCCGTCTTTTCCCACCTTCTCCATGGCGTCGGCAATCAGGTCTCCAATGGTCTTATCATTGTTTGCAGAGATGGTGCCAACCTGAGCAATCTCCGTTTTGCCTGGAAGGGGTTTAGACTGCTTCCTTATCTCCTCTATCACCACCTGGGTGGCTTTCTCAATCCCTCTTTTCAGTGCCATGGGATTCGACCCGGCGGTCACATTTTTCAATCCCTCTCTGCAGATGGCTTGAGCTAAGACGGTAGCGGTAGTGGTTCCATCCCCTGCCACATCTGAGGTTTTGGATGCCACCTCTTTGACCATCTGGGCACCCATGTTCTCGAAGGGATCCTCCAGATCAATCTCCTTGGCTACAGTTACTCCGTCCTTGGTCACAGTTGGTGATCCCCATTTCTTGTCGAGAACCACATTCCGTCCCTTAGGTCCCAGAGTCACTTTAACTGCATTGGCGAGCTTGTCCACCCCCCTCTTTAACCTTTCTCTAGCACTTGCCTCATATTCTATCATTTTTGCCATACTCTCCAACCTCCTTCATTTATTAATATTGGATTACCCAACTATGGCCAAAATATCCGATTCCCTGAGGATCAGGTATTCCACGCCTTCGATTGTCACTTCAGTGCCCGAATACTTACCGTAGAGTACCCTATCCCCTTTTTTCACCTCCATAGCTATCTTTTTACCGTCATCTGTTACCCGTCCTGGGCCAATCTCAATCACCTTTCCCTGTTGAGGTTTCTCCTTTGCCGTATCAGGAATGATAATTCCACCCTTTTTATCTTCTTGCGACTCCAGGGCCTTCACTAAGACTCTATCAGCCAAAGGGTTAACGTTCATCTTTTCCTCCTTTCCTTTCTTGAATCTTTCTTTTATTTCTGTTTTTCCGTTAATTCTTTGCAAATAAATGAATTACTAAAATTCCTTAGCACTCGTCTTAAGAGAGTGCTAACCATGAATCCAAAAAATAAACACCCAAATCCGTACTCGGATGAAATTCAATTTTTCAATATATAGACTATTTATAAAAAGTCAAGAAAAAAATATCATGTAATTTAACTATTTTCCAATTTCCTATTTTTTTTAATCTCTAATTCTTTTATATATAATATTCAATCCTTTAAGAGTTAAGCTGGGATCGATTTCTTCGATCGTTTCCGACTCCGACGCAATCAGAGACGCCAAACCACCGGTGGCAATCACCTTGACCTTTCCACTAATTTTTTTCTTAATACGTTTAACTATCCCCTCTATTTGATCCAGGGTACCATAGAAAATCCCCGATCTTAAGCTTTCCTCTGTGCTTTTGCCAATAATATCTTTAGGTTTTTTTAGTTCGATTTTCAAAAGTTGGGCTGCTTTTTGCACCAGAGTACCAATTGAAACCTCCAATCCCGGAGCGATGGCTCCACCTAAATACTCCCCTTTTTTCGAAATTACGTCAAAGGTGGTGGCAGTTCCCAGATCCACAATTATCGCTGGTCCTCCATAGATCTGATAGGCAGCCACTGCATTTGCTATACGATCTGCTCCGACCTGAGAGGGATCTTCATATAAAATCTTGATTCCCAGAGGAAGCTTGTAGTTGACTATTACTGGTTCAATCCGGAGATACTTCTTGCTCATCCCCTGGAAAACAGATGTCAAACAGGGTACCACCGAGCAGATTATTACCCCTTTGGTTCTTTTTTTCTTTTCTGACAAAAGCTGATTGATCATAACACCGCAATCATCCACTGTTAAGGAATGTCTGGTGCTCAATCGAAAAAAATCTATGAGTTTCTCTTGTTGGAATACGCCAATTACTGTATTAGTATTTCCTATGTCTATAGCTAAAAGCATAATATGATAAAGACTCAGTTTCTTATTTATTTCCTTTCAATCCGAGAGACTTCCCGGACCAGCTAACAGATCCTTCAGTCAAGAGTTTCAGCTCGTTTATATATGGCATATTCGGGTGCTGTAGCAAAATCATGTTGAGAAAAGTTGATTCCTAATTCACTATTCTTTAAAGTTAATATGTTAAATCTCTTTGAAAGTTTGTAGTTATTTTTGAACCAGTCACTATTTAACACCTTTTCATAATATGGCCCCTGAAGACCCAACACAAAATATCGGGGTTTGTACTTCTGCACCAGCTCCAGCCGATTTTGTTTCCGATTAAATGGAATCGCTTGAGGCGAGATCAGCCCCGCCTGATCCAAAATATAGCGTTGGGAGAAATAGCCTATGTAACCTATATCTCCAGCACTGACCGTATCTCCATAATCCGAATTTTCCCTGAGCCACAGAGCAATCTGCTTGTGAATCTGTTCTAAAACTATCTGTTCGTTTTTAACCAGCTTAAAAGTGCGTTCCAGCTGCCTCCAGTAGATAAAAATGGAAAAAGAAATAATCACAACGAGAAAGGCAACCTTTATTTCCCTTAAACTTGCAAATCGCATACCTCCTTTAAATACTTTTTCACGAAAAGCTCCGAAATTCTCATATAGAAACACTAATCCCTGGGCTGTCAGGGTCAGATATCCCAAATAAAAGGGAACATAATACCAGATGTGCATCCTGGTTCCAGCGAAATAGTAAAAACACATATAAAGAAAAGTCCAGATAACTATGAAACTCAAATCCCTCATTTTTCTCAGGATTCTTTGTATGCCTAAAACAGAGAGAACCAGGATTAACCAGCCTATCTTACTCTTCAATATCAAAAATTCCCATAATATCGTCTCCCCGGGAGTTTGAAGTACCCCCTGATACAGAGCCTTCTTTGCCAGAATCGAATGGGGGATGGGAGAATTAAAATAAAAAGTGGCAAAAATAAGCCAGGGCAGGATGAGAAGAAAGGTAAAGGCGATCATCCTCCATGGCAATTTCTTGTACTTTATTAGATAATCTAAAAATAAAGCGGGACTCAGAATCAACCCATCAAAACGGGTCAGAAAAGCTAAAGCTAAGAAGATGGGGACAAGTTTAAAATCCTTTCGGGAGTAAAAATAGAAACTAAGACTTATAATAAAAAGATAAAGACCTGTCTCCATTCCGGAGATGGACCAGACCAAAACCCTGGGGAAAAGGATATAGAAAAGAGATGCAAAAAAAGCCAGGCTGAACTTAAGCCGCCTTAAAAGAAGAAAAAGTAAAATTCCCGCCCCGCAATCGGTAAGTATATTTATTAGCTTACTCAGGCTGATGACACCCAGACCCGATTTCAGGAAAAGCGCAAGCAATAGAGTATAAAGCGGAGTAGTCGTGCCCATAACTTTCTCCCCGGGATTATAGACAAATCCCTGGCCAGATGAGATATTCTCAGCATATTTGAAGGTGATAAATGAATCATCCGCAGTGTAACCCGAATGAGAAAGAAGGGCTAAACGTAAACCTAATCCCAGAAGAAAAAGAAAAAGAATTACCAGGTTTTGTTTATTTCTATCTTCTGCCACTTAAAGCTTTCTTTTAAAAAAGAAATTTTAATTAAGTTAAAAAAATCAAAGCAGGGTAATCTCACCAGCTGAAATAGCTTTTTCTTTCCCTCTGGTCACAATGATCAAGGAACCGTTCTCGTCTATATCTTTTGCCCTACCCCTTAAAATCATTTTACCCAGCCTGGCCTTGACCTTCTTACCCAGAAGGGCGGAGAGCATTTTAATCTCCGGCATCAATCGGGTCAGTCCATTTTTTTTGAACTCCAGATAGATCTTTTCAAACTTTTTTAAAAAAAGTTTTATAAGTTTTAATCTGGAAATCTCCTCTCCGCATTCCATTTTCAAGGAGGTGGCCTTTTTAATTAAATTTTTAGGAAAGTCCTCTTTGTTCTGGTTAACGTTGACCCCCACTCCCAATATTATGAAATCTATTTTATCCAATTCCGCCGAGAGTTCCAGAAGGATTCCCGCTATTTTCCCCCCGTTGACTACACAATCGTTGGGCCACTTTATTTTTGCTTTCAAGCCGGTCATCTCATTTATAGCTAAAACTAAAGCTAATCCTGCACAGAGTGAGATTCCGGGCGCCTTTGAGGGCGGTATATCCGGTTTCAGAATCAGACTCATCCACAATCCCACCTCCGCAGGTGAAAACCAGTTTCTTCCTAACCTGCCCCTGCCTCTGGTTTGATGCTCGGAGACTATAAGTGTTCCTTCCGGAGCCCGATTCTGCGCTAGCCTGAAACCCAGTTCATTGGTAGATCTCAAAACCTTGAAGGAGTGAATCTCTTTTCCTAATATACTGGTCCCCAGGTTTTCCTTTATCTCGTGAGGCAAAAGAAGATCCGGCAGGTTTTTCAGGCGATAGCTTCCTTTTTTTTTGTCCTCAATATCATATCCCCAGTTTCTCAACTCATCCACAGCCTGGTGAACCGCATATGGGGAAAGATCGAAATAGGTAGCAAGTTCCCTGGTGGAATAAAACCTTCTCCTGTCCTTTTTTAAGACTTTCAAAAGCTCCTGGGCCACCTGGGGCAATGTCTTTCTCATTTCAAAGCCACAACCTTCAAGCTGAAGTCCAAGGCCTTAGCCGAGTGAGTTAATGCCCCCACCGAAATGAAATCTACCCCTGTTTTGGCAATCTGTCTTACCCGGCTCAAGTCGATATTTCCGGAAACCTCTATTTTTATCTTCTCATCAAGAGCTCTTATAACCTTTACTGCCTTTCTAATTTGAGGTAAGGACATATTATCCAGTATTATCATATCCACACCCATCTGAGCAGTTTTTTCAACCTCTTTTAAGGTTCTGGTTTCCACTTCTATCTTAAGCTTTCCGGTTTTCAATCTCTTTTTGGAATAGGATTTAGCCCTTTTAATGGCTTCCGCTACCCCACCTGCAGCTTTTATATGATTCTCCTTAATCAGAATCATATCATAAAGCCCCATGCGGTGATTCTGGCCTCCAGCCAATTTCACCGCATATTTTTGAAGAGCTCTTAATCCCGGAACAGTCTTCCTGGTATCAAGAATCTCAACAGATGTTCCCTTGACTTTATTCACAAAAGTTGAGGTAAAAGTAGCCACACCCGAAAGTTGCTGGATAAAATTAAGGGCAGTTCTTTCTGACTTTAAGATGCTTCTGATATTCCCTTCTATTGTAGCTATTTTAAATTTAGGCCTTATCCTGTCACCATCTCTAACAAAAGGAGTGAATTTCAAGCCGGGATCAACTTTATTGAAAACCCTCTGGACAATTTTCAATCCCGCTAAAATCCCCTTCTCCTTTGCCAGGATTATAGCAGTTCCCTTAAGATCCCGATCCACCACAAACTGGGAGGTGATATCGCCCCCACCTACATCCTCCCGCAAAGCCCGATCAATCAGCTTTTCGATCTCTTTACCATTCATCATATGGGATTAAATTAATAGAAATCATTCGATCGGTCAACATAAAAAGACATACAATTTTCTGTATTAAATGTAGTTGTTCGATTCATCAAGCTAAAAGAAGCCCCATAAATGTGACAACTACAGACGTTTCGGGCCGACACAGAGGTCGGCCCCTACATCCACAATTCCTCAAAAATGTAGGGGCGATGCTCTGTCATCGCCCGTAATGATTCCAACCAGTATGCCCACCTTACCCTCAAGGTGGGTGCTCATTATCTAGGGAGAAACCTTCTGTTACGTTTCCAATGTCGTCTTCCTGATGCAGCGGAAAGCTTTAGCTTTCCATTCTTTTCCAACTATATACCTCAATGGAGGTCTAAAGACTTCCGCTACAGTTTCCCATCCCTTTTCCGCAACACAGGTTGCCTGCCCGTTCCGGGGGACAACCTGTGATACGAAATGTAAGAAACCAGAACCTGTCTTAAGCCAGGTTCTGGCATTTAAAAATGGTGGCGGAAATCCAATTCCGCCACCAACGTAGATTTTGGGCGGATACAGAGGTCCGCCCTACTTTTAAATATGAAAGAGGTTATTACATATTCTCGATTATGGCAGATCCGTATTCTGAGGTTTTGAGCTTGGTGGCTCCATCCATTAAACGATGTAGATCGTAGGTTACCCTTTTCTGCTGGATGGTCTTTTCAATGGCACTGATGATCAAATCCGCTGCCTCCTGCCAGCCCAGATACTCCAGCATCATAACCCCGGAAAGAATCAGGGAGCTGGGATTGACCTTGTCCTGGTTGGAATATTTGGGGGCTGTTCCATGGGTAGCCTCGAAGAGTGCAAGATAGTCACCGATGTTGGCTCCGGGAGCCATTCCCAGTCCACCCACCTGGGCAGCACAGGCATCGGACAGGTAATCGCCGTTCAAATTGGGAGTGGCAAGGACATCATACTCATCCGTTCGGGTAAGAATCTGCTGAAGCATGGAGTCGGCTATCCTGTCCTTGATTACAATCTTGCCATCTGGAACCTTGCCATCATATTTGTCCCAGAGTTCAGCTTCGGATATGGTCTGCTCGGAAAATTCCTCCTTGGCCAGCTCATATCCCCAGTCTCTGAAGGCACCCTCGGTGTATTTCATTATGTTGCCCTTGTGAACTAAGGTAACAGATGGCCGCTTTCGCTCAATAGCATATTTTATAGCCTTTCTCATCAGTTGCTTAGTTGCACTTATGCTTATGGGTTTTATGCCTATGCCTGAGTCACTCCTTATGTTCAACCGAAAGGTTTTATTAAGATAGGGTATCAGCTCGGTGGCTTCCTTGCTGCCCTGGGGCCATTCAATTCCCGCATAAACGTCCTCGGTGTTCTCCCTGTAGATCACTACGTCCATTTTCTCAGGAGCTTTTACTGGCGAGGGAACTCCTTTGAAGTATCTCACCGGCCGAACACAGGCATAAAGATTAAGGACCTGACGCAAGGTTACGTTCAAAGATCTAAATCCGCCACCCACCGGCGTGGTCAAAGGTCCCTTGATAGCCACGATGAAATGCTCTATGGCCCTGAAGGTATCCTCAGGTAGTACCTCGCCATATTTGGCTTGAGCGGAATCACCGGCGTAGATATCAAACCAGACTATTTTCTTTTTACCACCGTAAGCTTTCTCGACAGCTGCATCCCAGACCCGGCGGGAAGCCCTCATTATATCCGGCCCGATACCATCACCTTCTATATTGGGTATTATGGGAAAATCGGGAATATTCAGCTTATCTCCCTTGATTTCGATTTTCTCTCCCTGTTTTGGGACCTCAAGTTTGTCAAATTTGATCATCTTTTCCTCCAATACATCTTTTGGTGTGAATAATTTATTCTAACTTAAAATCTCCATGTTTTTCTATATGTGAAAGCAAACCACCATCTTTTAGAATTTTAATCATCACCTGGGGCAAGGGTGTGAAGTTAAGGGTGATGCTCTGAGTAAGGTTGTTGATGGTTCCCTTTTCCAGATCAGCCTCTAATTCATCTCCCTGGTTGATCCTGTCCGTATCACAGATCAAAACCGGAAGCCCCACATTGATAGCATTCCGGAAAAAAATCCGGGCAAAGGATTCTGCCAAAACAGCTGATACTCCGGCCAGCTTTATAATGGTAGGGGCATGCTCCCTGGATGAGCCCAGCCCGAAGTTTTTACCGCCCACCACAAAATCACCTTCCTGGACCTTCTTTGAAAATTCAGGGTCTGCATCCTCCAGAACATGCTTGGCCAATTCAGGCAAGTTGGACCTGAGGTGAAAAAGCCTGCCCGGAGCAATCAGATCGGTGGAGATGTCATCTCCAAATTTCCAGACTTTACCTTTTAATATCATCTAACACCTCTTTTTCTAAGTTATAGCAATACTCAAGATTTGTTCTAAATTTTGGTTGGTTACATTTACTTCCTTTAAAGTGGCTTTCCTGTCTTCTATTTCCAATACATTGTACGAAGGATGGGATCTGCCTTTTAATCTCCGGGAGGTAGCGGTTCCTGCTGTGATCAGGTAGGTATCTTCCAGTTTCCAGGTCCAGGGTTTGTGTTTGTGCCCGGAGAGTACAAAATTCACTTTGGTGTCCACGCACAGTTTCAAAGCATCTCCGGCATCAACTGGAATGTATCTTTCTCTGCCCGTTCCGGGAATGGGGATGAGATGATGATGCATTGCCAGGATTTTGATCTTTTCTTCTTCCGGTAATTTTTGCTTTATACTGTCGTAGATTTCCCGGCCGATATGTCCTTCATCAATGTCCGGCTCGCTGGAGTCGATTCCTAAAATCACAACTCTCTCATCCTCATAGACCGGATATCTGGTTTTAAATATATCCTCAAACAAAACATACCCTTCGTTTCTGGCATCATGATTCCCGGGCACAACTATTTTGTTTTCAACCTTTATTCTATTCAGATATGCCTTTGCCTCCTCATACTCATGCTGGTGCCCTTCGTCGGTAAGATCACCGGTGACCACCAGTATTTCCGGCTTTAGGGAATTCACCATATGGATAACCTTCTCGCCCCATTCAGGAACGAAATTGGGTGAAAAAACGTGTAAATCGGATATGTGAACTATCTTCATATTACAGTTCTTAACTATCTACGTTTACCCTCAGTCATAATAGTTGAATTGAACCACTGGAATAAAGAATCTTATTTTCTTTTAGTTCTTTTACCTTTGCTCCTGGTGGTTTTACTTTTTTCCCCTCTGGTCTTTTTGGTAAGTAGAAACTCTCTGGGGTCGGCGATCTTGCCAGCCACAGCGGTGGCCGCGGCAGTGGCAGGCGAAGCCAGATAGATAAAGCCCTCCGTGTTTCCCATCCTGCCTTTGAAATTTCTATTCATAGTGGATAGGCATCTTTCTCCATTACCTAAAATTCCCTCGTGTACTCCCACACAGGGGCCGCACCCGGGAGCCAAAACAGCTGCCCCGAACTCAACTAAAGCCTTTATATAGCCTTTTTTCATGGCCTCAAGGAAAACCGATTTGGATGCCGGAACGATAATCATCCTGGTTCTGGGATGTTTCTTTCTTCCCTTGATAATCTTACAGGCAATGGCGAAATCCTCCAACCGGCCATTGGTGCAGGTGCCGATAAAGACCTGATCTATGGGAATTTGCTCCTTAATCTCATCTACAGATTTGGTGTTATCTACCGTGTGGGGAAACGAAATAACCGGGGCGAGCCTGGACGCGTCTATCTTGATTATCCTCTCGTAAACAGCATCCTCATCCGGAGCTATCTTCCTGTAGTTTTTTGCTCTTTTGTATTCCATTAAAAATTCCATGGTGGTTTTATCCGAGGCAATCAAACCGGCCTTGGCTCCGGCCTCGACCGCCATATTGGAAAGGGTCAACCTCCCGCTCATAGACATCTCTTTGATGGTATCTCCCGTGAATTCCAGTGCCTTATAGGTAGCACCGTCAGCTCCGATCAATCCAATCAAATAAAGGATTAAATCCTTGGGGTAAACTCCTTTGGGGAATTTTCCGGTGACCTCGATTTTAAAGGTCTCGGGAACTCTGAGCCAGGTTTTGCCCAGAGCCATACCAATGGCTACATCTGTCGACCCCATGCCCGTAGCAAAGGCTCCCAGGGCACCTCCGGTACAGGTATGGGAATCCGCACCAATTAATATATCCCCTGGATTGAGATAGGATTCGGCTATGATTTGGTGACATATCCCCTCGGCCACGTCCGAAAGACAGGCTCCTGTTTTACGAGTGAAATCCCTGATCAGCATGTGATCTGTGGCTAATTCCTTCCTGGGCGATGGAGCAGCGTGATCGATAAATAGCACTGATTTACCGGGGTTTTTTACCTTCTCCAACCCTATTTTCTGGAGCTGGCGAATAGCTAGAGGGCCGGTTCCATCCTGGGTCAGGGCAACATCAACATCCACTATGGCGATCTCTCCGGCTTTAACCTCTTTTCCGGCGTGCTCTGATATTATTTTCTCAGCTAAAGTCTTACCCATACTCACCTCTTAGAGAATAAGTTTATGTTTAATAACAATTTAACAAAGATCTTAAAAGGAATGTGATTCTTTTCACAATTTCTTAATTTATGAAAAAAAAATTAAATGTCAACAACTCTTTTTCAAATTTCTATCTCAAATAGGATAGACTATCATAAAAATGAATTGACTTTAAAATATAATTATGTATTTTAAGATAGTTAAGGACAGTTTTAACAGGTGAATAATTCGAGTTGAAAATCCCCAGGAAAAGAGGTCTTTATGTCCGATATTGAGATAAGCTGTAACACAGATGTGTGTTTGATTACTCTGAATTCGGCACCGGACCGGCCCGGGATAGGAGCTCAGGTTTTTGGCGATCTCTGGTCCAGCGGAATAAACGTGCAGATGATCACCTCCACTCCAGCGGCTAAAGGCAAAGCCAATATAACCCTGACTGTGGCACATAACGATCTGAATCATGCCATATTTTGCCTGAAGAAAGTGCAACAACACATTGGGGCGGAGAGTATGGAAGTTGATTCGGACGCTGCGCTTTTGTGTATCTCCGCTCCCAACCTAGCCCAAACGCCAGGGGTTGCCACTCAGATATTCGAAGTTCTTTCAAAAAAGAATATCAACGTGGGGGCAGTCTCAACATCTCCCACCTTAATCAGCTGTATCATACAGAAAGCCTTTGCCTCCCAGGCTACTGAGGCTTTGAAGCAAAAGCTTTGTTCCTGAAGAAAATCTCTAATTAACTTTTTAAATAAAAAACCGCCCCATTTCAAACGGGACGGTTTTTTATATTGATCTGAGTTAGGTATCTTCGTTTTTATCTTTTATCCATGGGCACATATTTCTGTTCCATGGGACCCACATAAACTGCACGGGGTCTGAAGATTCTGTTCTGGGGCAGATACTCTAAAACCCGGGCCACCCATCCAGATACCCTGCTTACCGCAAAAATAGGAGTGAACATAGGAATCTCGATACCCATGGCGTAGTAAATGGTTCCGGAATAGAAATCCACATTGGGGAAAATCCCTCTTTCACCATAGGCTTTGATAACTTCCTCCTCCACCTTCTTGGCAATCTTGTATAGGTTAGCCATGTTCTTCATTTCGGTTACCTTCTGGGAATATTGACCCAGGACTTTAGCTCTGGGATCGTAGGCCTTGTAGACCCTGTGACCGAATCCCATGATCTTCTTCTTATTATCGACACAATCTTTTACGTATTTGACCGCATTATCCTCGTCCTTTATCTGCATCATCTCGGCCAAAGCTCTCTCATTGGCTCCGCCGTGAAGTGGCCCTTTAAGGCTGCAGATGCCGGCACAAATTGATGAGTACATATCGCTCAAGGAGGAATTGGTAACCATGGTGGTGAAAGTGGAGGCATTCATCCCATGATCAGCATGCAAAATCAGGGAAACGTCCATTACCTTGGTGGAGAACTCATCCGGTTTTTCACCGGTCATCATATACAGAAAGTTAGTCGAATGATCCAGGCCGGGATCAGGTTTAAGCGGCTCTTTTCCGTGCCTTATCCGGGCAACCGCACCGGCTATGGTGGACATCTGAGCGATCAGCTTGATCCCGATATCAGTTTCGTTTTCCACGCTGGTATCATCCGCTTTGGGATCAAAACAGCCCAGAACGGACACCCCGGTCCTCATGGCTGCCATGGGGTGAACATCCTTGGGGATTCTCTTCAGGGTTTCAATCACCTCATCTGGAACCTCCCTGTATCCCAAAAGCTTCTTGTTGAAATCGTCCAGTTCCTTTTTAGTGGGGAGCTTGCCGAACATCAAAAGATAAGAAGTCTCCTCAAAGTTGGAATGTTCAGCCAGATCGAAGATGTTATATCCCCGGTAAACCAGCCATCCTTTTTCCCCGTCCACATAACCTATTGTGGTTTCGCCTGTTATCGCGCCCTCCAGCCCTTTACCCAACTGGATAGTGGTGGGCCATTCAATCTTACCTACAAACTTCGGACCAGCCATTCTATTTACCTCCTATTTGTAAGGTATTTAAACTAACTTTTCTTGTGAAAAATTTCACTATATTTTTCTCAAAGATAAAAAATAACAAGTGTAATGTCAAGTTTTTTCGTGAGGTTTCTTGAAAATTCATTTAGCAGACTGGTGGATCTAACTACGGGAATATAAGTTATGGAATACCTATATTTCGGGCATCAGGACTGTCCACCTTTGACTTTCTTTCGGTGCTTTTTGTCCGTTCGTGTGGGAATTGTCGTCAAGACCCGTTCCGGGGATTTCCCACACGGAAGCTTTGGTGGGGGAATTCCAATTCTCCCACCAACCAGAGGGATTCACGTTTCAGTCACGCAGTCAAAAAATCCTTATTAAAGAAGAAATCTATTTCAAATTTAGCGGATTCTTCAGAGTCTGAGGCATGGACGGAGTTTCTGGTGACATCTAAGCCATAAGCATATCTTATAGTCCCTTGCTCCGATTTCTGCGGATCGGTATTGCCCACCAGCTTTCTTAGATCCCGAACAGCATTTTCTTTACTTAGAAGTGCCACCACCACAGAGCCAGTGCTAACAAAATTTATCAGATCATCGAAAAAAGGTTTATCCTGATGCACCTGGTAAAACCTTTTTGCATCTTCAGCCTTTAGCTGTACCATTTTCAAATCCATAATTTTGAATTTTTCCCCTTCAATCCGGGAAAGAATTTCTCCGATCAGGTTTCTCTCAACTGCATCCGGTTTAATTAAAAGCAGGGTAAGCTCTGAGTTCATACTGAGGTTTTCACTTATGCTTTTTTACTTCGTTTCACTTTTTTTCTTTTGATCAGATCAAAGCCCAATTCTAAAGCTTTCAGATTTGATTCCAGGGTTCCCTTAGGAGCTCTGTTTTTGATTGCCTCAATCAAGGCATTCTTGGAGACGATTTTGGTTAAAGCGGCCAGCGTTCCCAGTGCAATAATGTTGGCGAAAATCGCGGT
>JBARPA010000371.1:0-2187 GCA_049642665.1 Candidatus Zixiibacteriota bacterium | reverse complement strand
GAACTATCCCTGTCACCTCTCTGAAGTGTAGCTGGCTCAGATCCGCCTTCACCACAATCGAATCAGATGAGGCAAACCAGACCTGTTGAGTTCCGGTGCTTTGGGTGAGGGCATACAAATCCACATTGAGTTCTCTCCCGGATTCGGGCTGAAAAATATGACCATCTAAAGGTATCTCCACATAAACACTATCCCCGGGCAATAGAAATCTATTCGTGGAAAGGGGAACACCCTCTAAAGTAAACGCTTCCATCTCTATTCTCAGATCCGAGGAAAGGTGGGTATGATTAGATATGTTCAGTGCCACATAACCGGTCTTCACAACGGCTCTCTGAATAACGTCATCAGTTGGGATCACATAGGTTTCAGTTTTTCCTATCTGAATTTCCGGTATCTGAGCTAAAGCTTCCCTGACAGATACAGAATCCGAAAAGGAAAAACCCAATTTCAAATATTTATCAGAAAGTGATAGAATTGTATCACCAGGGGTATGAGCTTGAACGGAATAAGAGATCTGGTTGGAAATAGATTTTCCATTCAGATTCACCTCCAGGGTATCAATTGCCCCCTCCCGGAGTCCCTCCGGGAAAGTAACTGTCTCAATGATCTGTTGAGACTGATCATCGATCAGATCTATTTTCAATGAATCCAAATCAAGGCTCAGGTGATTCTCCGCTGAGATAATAGCTTTTCCCTGGTCCAGGGTGACTGAGGAAAAAGTATTCATTTTTTCCAACTCCTTGTATAAAGCAAAACTAAAGGGAGGCACCAATCCCACCTCTCCCTGGTAAACATCAGTTAAAACAAACTCGGTTTCCTGAGGATCCGGTGATTTTATTTTTAAAACTCCCACAGTTTCTTTGACCCGGTAGGATGAGTGGTGAAGGGTCAGAAGTTCCTCGATTTTAGTGGTATCCAGATCGACCTCCTGGGAGAAACATAGTTGCCCCAGGGAATCCACGTAAATCGAGGACTCGTCTGCCTCCTCAATTATAGTTACCATATCGTAGGTTTTGTTAATCAAAGGGAGAATCAGATCAGTCTCCCAGACAGGGGATGATGGCTTTTTTAAGGAGCATTGAAAAATGGTCAAAAACATAAGAAGAATGAAACCTATTCCTAGTGTCCAGAGCACTGCCTTGACCACATTGTCTAGTAAATCCTTTTGATAAAACTCTTTATTCTGGCTCATTTTACCCCCTACCGAATTTGGGAATAAATTTCAGTAGTGTAAAAATGAACTTGCAATAGACGTGCCAATGAAGTCGGATCGCTCACAGATTCGTCTATTCAATTAAGTCTTTTACTTACAATAAGTAAGAAAGAGCAGGGGATAATTTGAGATCCTGCACTTTTGTGAGTGATATAAAAACTATAGGGAAAACCCAATATTTTATGGAAAGTTATCACCAGTCTATAAAGCAAACATTTATTTAAAATGTTTAACCACCCCCTGTAAGGATTTTCTGAAAGGAATTTAAATTTCTTGTTTTAACGCAATTTATAAAAGACAATTTTAAAAGGAGTTTGAAAAATTCTCTTGATAAAGTAAGTGTTGTGGATTAAGATAGTTATTCAGTACAACATAGGGGACAGGTAGGGAAGCAGGGGATGGGCAAAAATTAAACAGGAATTTAGATAGGAAAAGAGGGAATAGGGAGAAACCAATATGGATGAGGATATCCTATGGAGTAAAGGTTTAACTCCACGTTTCAGGATCCGACCAACGGTACTGTGTCTGGGTCTGCACTATTTAGGGATCGCCGGTTTGCTGGAACGAGTGTTTGCCCTGTCCTCCTTTTCCATAGTAGGAAAGGGGTGAGCGTAAAAAGCAAGTTTTAGTGCTTACCTATTTTATATAAATAATATCTTAATTTAGGATTCTTTTGAAAAGGATTGAAAATATCATTTAGATCATTATCTTAAACTGTATGATGAAAAAAGAGAAAAGAAGAGTTTCCATATCCAAGTTTATGGCACTGGTATTGAGACACTCACCGGAGAGATTCGGTCTGAAGCTGGATTCCAGAGGATTTGTGCCTTTGGATAAACTCCTGAAAGTACTACAAAATAGATTTTCAAAAATAGAATTAGTAGATATTCAAAAGATCGGAGATGCATCCTCTAAGGAACGTTTTGAGATCAAAGGGAATAAGATAAGAGCCAGGTATGGCCATAGCATTAAGG
>JBARPA010000370.1:0-15674 GCA_049642665.1 Candidatus Zixiibacteriota bacterium | reverse complement strand
TTGGAAAAGAGGTTTCTAATTTGTAACGGAGGTCTTTAGACCTCTATTTAAGGAGGGGATGGGGGAAAGAAAGAATGGAAAGCTAAAGCTTTCCTCTACATTTTGAAATCACACTGGGGGCAAGGTGGGAGCTACAAGCCAACTCTACGATTTAACTTGACTTTTTCAGTTTTTTGGTTATATTAATCTGGGTTTTAAGTCATTTATTTCAGCTAAATTTTTAGGAAACAATATGTTTGCTTGTTAATCTAAAATGGGAGGTAAGCAATGATCAGGATTAATTTCTTAATAAGAACTCTGACTTTAACGGTGATGATGCTTTTGGTTGGTGTTTTTGGGCTAAGCGGCTCAGGCCAGGGAACCACCATCTACGTTGATGATGACAATACTTCGGGTCCCTGGGACGGGACATCAGACCACCCCTATCAATATATCCAGGATGGCATAGACAACGCCAATCCCAAAGATACGGTTTTTGTGTGCAACGGTACATATTATGAAAATGCAGTAGTTGATGAATCGATCGATCTTATTGGTGAAAATAGGGACAGCACTGTTATTGATGGTGGGGGAACGGGGGGTGTTATTTCAGTTTCGTCTGACTCATTTAATGTGAGCGGATTTAAAATCCGCAATAGTGGTAGTGAGTATCCGAATTCAGGTATTTACGTCGACTCTTCGAATTATATAACTATCTTTGATAATATTATATCAAACAATGGTTATTATGGCATCCTCCTATATAAGTCGTCCTATAACACTATATCAGGTAACATTATCACAGAAAACAGCACCTTGGGTATATATCTACAGGGCGCTTACTGGGAACATTCTTACAATAACGTCGTTTCCAGTAATAACATTACAAAGAACTCCTGGGGTATCGATTTAGATCATTCAGATTACAATGAAATTTTTGATAACAACATCATAGATAACGAAATTGGTGTTTGGGTGAATTTTTGCAACGGCAACAATATCTATCATAACAACTTCATCAACAACACTAGTGATGGGGTCAATAAAGGGTCTAACATTTGGGACGATGGATATCCTTTCGGTGGTAACTATTGGGATGATTATACTGGCATCGATATCTATCATGGTCCGGACCAGGATATTCCTGGGGGGGATGCTATAGGTGATACCCCGATTTTACTGGGATATCAATGTCAGGATACGTATCCGTTGATGTATCCCACCTGGTATGATCAGTTTTTTGTCGACGATGACCAAATGCCTGATTGGTATGATTCCAATCATGTAATGACAATTCAGGAGGGGATAAATAGTGCAACAGACTATAGCATCATCTATGTGAATGAGGGGACCTATTATGAAAGTGTTGTAGTTGATAAACAGGTATATCTTATAGGTCAGATCTGGCCGAATGTAATTGTTGATGGTATTGGATCTGGAGAGGTATTCAGTATTTCTGCTGACCTGGTGCGCATCAGCGGATTCAAAGTGCAAAATGGTGGTACTGGCAGAGGAATAGCTATTCGGTCAGATAGCAATTCGATCTATGGCAACATCCTTACAGAAACCGAAGTTGGAATGTGGCTGGCGAGCTCGTCTGACAGCAGTATTATGTTCTATAACAACTTTCTGAATAACACTCAGAATGCTTATGATGAGGGTATCAATATCTGGGACAATGGATATCCCGGTGGAGGAAACTACTGGAGTGATTATACCGGCAGTGATAATTATCTGGGTCCAAACCAGGATGCTCCAATCAGTGATGGTATAGGCGATATACCATACGACATACCTGGGGGAAGCAATCAAGATAATTATCCGTTGATGAATCCCTGGGATGGGACGCTGCCTTATCAGCCACCTAATTGCGGCGATGCTAACAACGATGGGCTGGTAAATATCGTAGACGTGGTGTTTATAATCCTCTACCTTTTTAATAACGGGCCGCCACCTGTCCCGGTGTCGTGTATTGCTGATGTTGACGGTACCGGGTACCCAGGTATTGCAGATGTAGTATATCTCTTAGGTTACATATTAAAAAGCGCAACCCCACCGGTAGATAACTGCTGCTGGTAAAAAGGACTATTTTTCCTGTTGTGTCAGGTCTGGCTCATGGTTTACCATTAGTGTGACTTGACAGAACAAGGAATGGCACTTACCATTCTTTATCACTTGGGACTTAACCTCTTCAAAACCACAGAGATAAAGCAGAAATAACTTGCCTTATTACCTATTTTAAATAAAAAAATTTTTTCTTGACAAATTTCCTCAATTCCATTTCTTAGAGGTCTAAAAAACTCAAAACAGGAGGAACTATGCTAAGCTCAAGAGTAAGAATCAGTATTTTCATCTTGGTTGCTGTTCTCATAGCTAGTTTACACAGCAGTGTCGTCTTTTCAGAAGAGGTAACTTATCGTTTTGGGGTGTTGGGGGATAGAACCGGCAGCCACCAGCCTGGCATCTTTCCGCAAGCAGTAGAAGGGGTGAATCTACTGAATCCGGATATGGTTCTCAACGTGGGTGATATGATTGAAGGTTATACCACCGATACCACAGCTTTAAACAAAGAATGGGATGAGTTTCTGGAGATAATGGGCAAGCTCAAAGCCCCATACCATCTTGTTCCGGGCAATCATGACATTACCTATGATGAGGCAGAGCCAATATACAGAAAAAGAGTGGGTGAACCTTACTACTCTTTTGATTTCATGAATACTCATTTTATCATGTTAGACGTCAGCCGAATAGAAAAAGCAGAAGATTTGCCAGAAGAACAAATGGCCTGGCTAACAGATGATCTGAAAAATAATCAAGAGAAGGAGAACATCTTTGTATTCTTTCATAAGCCCCTCTGGTTTAATGCCATAGAAGAGAAAAAAGTTGACCCAATACACGAGGTTTTCAAAGAATACGGGGTGGATGCGGTCTTCTCAGGCCATTACCACCATTACTTTACCGGAGACATAGACGGCATAAGATATATCTGCGCGGGTAGCTCAGGCGGAGCCATAGATATGGAGTCAACTGACTTAGGATTCTTTTACCATTACCTCTGGTGCACGGTTAAAGGGAATAAGCTGGATGTGGCTTTGATCACGCTGGGAAGCGTTCTGGAAAGGGATTTAGTCAACCTGGAGGAGGCAATGGTTATCTCTGATTTTTATTACGGTAAACTGATTAGCTCCACTCCAGTGTTTATAAAAGAAGGTGCTAAAGGATACTCCGGCCAGATCTCGGTTCATATCCATAGCTCGAAAGCCAAGCCCCTAATCGATACCTTAACCTGGGCATTTGAGGAGAATTGGGAGGTGAAACTGAAAGAACAGGGTATAAGAATTTCTCCATCCTCTGATTGGAATCAGAGTTTTCAGGTCATATTGAAAGGTGATCTCTATCCTCTTCCCCGGTACTCAGTGGGCTATGATTTCGGCCGTGACAAAACCTATCCCTATGAGAACGCTCTGAACTTGAAAAGGGAGCTTGATTGCAAAAAACTTGAAAAGTCTCCTAAAATCGACGGGATTATAGATGAGGGCGAATGGAAGGATGTCTCTCGGGTAGAAAAATTTGGCTCACCTGACGGCAAAAAGACAATAGTGGAGCCAACAGAATTTTACTGGGCTTATGATAAGAAAAATCTGTACGTGGCTGCCAGCTGTACGGAAAGCAAAATGGATGAGCTTAAAGCAGAGGCGAAAAACCAGGATGGAGCGGTCTATCTGGACGATTGCGTGGGTTTCTTTTTCTGCCCGGATAGTTCCGAAAGGACCACCTACCAGATCTATTTCAATTCATCGGGAATCGCATTCGATCAGGTTCTGAAATGGAAAGGTGAGGAATATGAGGGTGAGGATAGAGCCTGGAACGGAGAGTATGAAACTGCCGCCAGAAAAAATGATGGAAACTGGACTATTGAGATGAAAATTCCATTTAAAACGTTGAAATCCGAACCACAAAAAGGAGATTTCTGGTTAATCAATTTCAGAAGAAAACAGCAGCGTGTAAACTCAGCATCTGACTGGATGGTGCCCATCTCTTATGATCCCAGATATTACGGGATTTTGAGGTTTGAATAACCAAAAGCTATGAATTTATCGCTCAGATATATATTTGTATTTCTTTTCACGATCCTTCTTGGCATAACAACCCTGACCGTAAGAGCACAGACCAGAAGCGTTTGGTATGTGGATGATTTGGGAGATAAAAAAGTCGGAACCGGGGTTATGGAAAACCCCTTTCGCGATCTTCAAAAAGCAATTGACACGGCAAAGGATGGAGATTGGATATTAATTTTACCGGGTGAATACAAGGCTAAACCAGCACCATATATCGAGGGACTCTGTGGGAACTGCCAGGAGCACAAAACTCAGGTTAATGCCACCAGGGGATTTCTGATTGAAAATAAATCAGTACACCTGGTAGGATCAAACCCTGAAGAGACCATCCTGATAACCAATGCTGGTTATGGAATCCTTTTCGAAAGAAGTTTAGGTTCATCCATAACCGGAGTGACAATCACCGGTGGCAAAAGGGATCCGGATGGAAACGCAACCGATGCCGCAGTGGTAGCTAAGTTCAGTCAGGTAACCGTTAAAGAAAATCATATAGTTGATAATTCTCATCGCATCGATACCGTGGTGGTGGGAATAGGCGGGGTCTTCGGAAGGGAAAACTCCGAGCTTTTTATTCTGAACAATAGAATCGAAGGGAATGGCTGGGACGGGGTGGCTCTTTACCGGGGTTCTTCTGCTTTCATCGCAGACAACGTTATATCCGATGGCAGGGGAGCAGGAGTGGGAATCACCTGGGATGCATCAGCCACGGTTTTGCGTAACAGAATCTCAGGCTTTTGGAAAGGAATCGGGACGTTCGGGAACTCAAAGGGCGTAGTTAGAAACAATGCCGTTTTCGACAACTTGGGCTGGGGAATCATTGCCACCGGAACCTCTTATCTTGAGGCATCCAATAACGTCATAATCAGAAATGGTAACTGCGGCTTTGCCATCTGGAGCGATGAGACAAAGGGGGAGTGCACCAACAACATAATTGTAAAAAATGGCTGGAGAGAGGAGTGGGTCTGCCCACAGGTGGGGATGTGGAATTACGGAAATTATAAAAACTTCTCCATCACCCACAACAACATCTGGGGCAATGAAAAAGGGAATTATAAAGATCTGCCCGATCTTACAGATCTGGACGGAAACATCTCGGTTGACCCTCAATTTATATCGGAAACAGATTTCCATCTCCCTTTAGACTCACCCCTCAGGGACAAAGGCAATCCCCTTTATACTGCTCCGGACGGCACTCCATCGGATATAGGGATGTATGGCGGTCCCCAGGCACCTACCTCAAAATAATTCCTCGCTTGGCTGTTCTCAACACATATATGTCATAAGGTCATGCGTTTTTGACCTTTAGAAAAGACTTGACATTGAATCATGCGATTTTAAATTTCACCCAAAGTGCTGTTTGAAAATATAAAAAGTCTAATGGTTAACTTTCTTGTAGTTAATTTCCTTAAAGGAGAAACTCTGGTCTGGGACGATCAGAAGTTTAATGAATGACTGGCTATTGTTTCTTGATCAGAAAAACCGAATAGAGTTTATAGAGTCTTTGTTCTTGGAAAAGTGGGTTTTTTAGAGTAAAGGTTTTTCTAACAGTAAAAATTTCAAAGACAAACATCACGGGGATTTTTACAAGAGAAAAAACCAAAGGTGAAAAATGAAAGTATTCAAAAAATACCAGACAGCTTTAAGGGATAATCTTAAAAACTGGATAGAGGAGCTCAAAGAGGTTGATATACTGGTGGGAATTCCCAGCTTTAACTCCGAGGATACCATCGGGGGAGTAGTTAAAGCTTGCGGAGAGGGACTTCAAAAATATTTCAAAGATCTTAAATCAGGCATACTTATCTCAGATGGCGGTTCCCTGGATGATTCCAGAGAAAAGGCTTTGGAGGCCGAAATCCCCCAGGACATTAAACGTATGGTGGCTATTTATAGAGGAATGCCGGGCAAAGGTACCTCTGCCCGGGCTGTATTTGAAGCTGCTAAAATGCTTAAGGCTACTGTCTGCGTGGGAGTGGATTCCGATCTGAGAAACATAACTCCAGAATGGATCCAACTTTTGGCCTCTCCCATCCTGGATAAAAAAGCTGATTTTGTCGTGCCCTATTATCTCAGACACAAATATGACGGGTCCATAACCAACAATATAGTTTATCCTTTAACCCGTGCCCTTTACGGCAAAAGAATCCGCCAGCCCATAGGAGGAGATTTTGGCTTCTCCGGTGAACTGGCCTCTTATTTCTGTCAGCAGGATGTCTGGCTCACCGACGTGGCTCGTTTCGGCATCGATATCTGGATGACCACCTCAGCTATTAATGAGGGCTATAAAATAGTCCAGGCTGACCTGGGCACTAAAATCCACGATGCTAAAGATCCATCCCTGGATCTGGCACCTATGTTTCATCAGGTGGTATCCACCCTCTTCTTTTTAATGGGTAAATATGAGAAAAAATGGATGGTGGTGGATAAAAGCGAGGATGTAAAGATCATAAGGAACACACCCGAGCCTTTGAAATTGGAATCGGTGTCCGTAACCCAGAGCAAGCTTCAGGATGAGTTTGTGGAGGGTTTCCATCACTTCCAGCCCCTTTATCACCAGGTAATTGCCCATGATAATTTCGAGCAAATTAAAAAGAGAGTGGAAAAGCTGGAGAAAACCGGTGAACTGGATTTCCCCAGCAAGTTATGGGCAAAGGTTATCTATGATTTCAGCTTTATCTATCAAACCTGGAGCAGAAATCGCAGGAGATTGGTGGATATGATTACCCCGCTTTATTTTGGAAGGATAGGCGCTTACTCCCAGGAGGTGGCTGAGCTTGATTCCCAGGAGGCAGAAAAGGTGATCGAAAAACAGGCTGAGGAATTCGAAAAACTTAAACCCTATCTTAAGGAAAAATTCAAAAGATGGGAGGAATAGCTTATGTCAGACAAAGATGATCTTGAACGGATTTTAAAAGATGCCATCAAGGTTGAATCGGATGGCTATCATTTTTACAAAATGGCAGCTGAGCAGACCATCGATCCCCAGGGAAAGGAGATGCTTGAGTCTTTAGCCTCTGATGAGATAAAACATATGAAGGCACTGAGGGAGCAATATAAACTATATAAGGAGAAGGGCAAATTCGATTGGAACCAGGCAAAGCTCAAGATGGATATTCCCTTTGATCCCTCCTCCACCAGTCCCATATTTTCTGAGGAATTTAAAAACAAACTAAACGAATCTCACTTTGAGATGACTGCTTTATCCATAGGCATAATGCTGGAGCAAAATTCCATTGATTTCTACAAGAGATCAACAGGGCAGTCAAAAGACCCTCAAGCAAAAGCACTGTTCTCATATCTGGCTGACTGGGAGGGACAGCATCTGAGAGCCTTAATTTCCCAGTACAATTATCTGAAGGAAGATTACTGGTCCGACGCCAGATTCTTTCCGTCTATATAACGGAACCTAACCTGAAGAAGGAGGTTTTAAATGAGCCCCCTTTGCATAGCTACATTAAAAAGTCAAGAAAATAATAAAAAAGTAGGGGCGGAGCTCTGTCTCCGCCCGAAAAATTTCTGAAAGGAGTGAAAGATGCCCATCAAAGTAGGAGAAAAAGCACCGGATTTCACTTTAACCGGTCATGATGACAAAGATTATAAGCTCAGCAATTACAAGGGCAAAACCGTTCTTCTGGCTTTTTATCCCGCTGATTTCAGTACCACATGCAGTGAGGAACATGCCTGTTTTGTGAACGATTTAAAAAGATTTGAAGCAGTAAATGCCCAGGTATTAGGCATATCAGTAGATAACATCTGGTCCCACAAAGCCTTTGCCCAGAAGCTCAACATCAGTTATCCTCTTCTATCCGATTTTCATCCCAAGGGAAAAGTTGCCTCCCAGTATGGACTTTACCTTGAGGATTTGGGCATAACCAACCGGGCTACAGTTATAATCGATGGTGAGGGAATCGTCAGATACGTCAAGGTCTATGACATTCCCACCCAGAGAGACAACCAGGAGCTTTTGAAGACTTTAGAGGAATTAAAATAGACTTACTTATACTCTTGACTTTTACATCAATAAGAACGATTTTGCCCAAATGAAGTTGGAGAGAAAAAAACCATTGGAAATTACTTTCGAAAAAGGGAAAGAGTTAATCACAGCCTATAATGATAAATTCAACTTATCTGGGATTGGTTCAACAAGAGAGGAAGCCCTAAAAGACCTAATTGAGTTCTTCATTCACGATTACCTATCCTACAAAGATACTCCCCCTGAAAAACTCTCTCCAGAAGCAAAACTGCTTCTTCAGCAGTATGAAAATGTGATAGAGATTTGTATGTGTTATGAAAGTCCCCAGGAATAGATCTTCTAAACATTATGAAAAGGGATTTGTTTTTAGAACTAAAAGACCTCAAAGACCTCGTAATCTGTCCTATGAATGAAGATCAATATGCTAGAATTCTTTTAAACAAAGGAAAGATCTCCTCATAGACCAACCCTTCACTCGTTTACCTTCAACCTCATACAATTTTGTTATCAGCGATTGTAATCTTTTTCACTGAAAGGTTAAAGAACCTTGTATGGTTTACCTTTACTCGGGGGGAAATTTAAGTGGAGAGAAAATTCTTTAGTTCAAAAAATAAAAGAGGGTGCTAACCTGAGTGGGTAGAGGGGGGCTATAAACTACCCGGGGCTACAGGGCACACCCTCTTTATTTCCTCTTTAAACTTTTTACGGCAAAACTCAAATTATCTTTGACTTTCTAAATTATTAATTTTGAATTTCTATCTTCTTTCAGCCTCGCCGGTCATGGGTACAAAGCGGACTGGTATGACTCCCTGTTTTTTTATCCCCTTTTCCGTTTTAGTTACCACTAAAAGCTCCTGGAAAAGGTCGCCCACCGGAATAACCAATTTCGCACCTGCCTTTAGCTGATCCACAAGAGGCTGGGGGATATGATCAGGTGCGGCTGTGACTATTATTCCGTCAAAGGGGGCATGCTCCTCCCAACCCTGGTAGCCATCTCCACACCGAATCGTTATGTTTTCATATTCCATAGAATTCAAAGTGCTTTCCGACCGATCAGCCAGGGTCTTTATGATTTCTATTGAATAGACTTCAGAGGCAATCTCAGCCAGAATAGCTGCCTGATAGCCTGAGCCTGTCCCGATCTCCAGGACCTTTTCCCCACCTTTTAATCCCAGAAGCTCAGTCATCAAAGCAACAATATAGGGTTGAGAAATGGTTTGGCTCTCGCCAATGGGTAAAGGCCCATCAGTATAGGCCACATTCCGGAGACTCTCAAATACAAAAAGATGCCTGGGAACTTTACGCATGGCCTTCAAAACTAAAGTATCCTTAACTCCCCGGGATTCGATCTGGGAAATAACCATCCCCTCCCTTTGTTTTTTGAAGATTTCCTCCTCGGATTTTTCTCTCATTGAACCTTCCTCTTGTCCCGATTCCCTACAGGAGCCAAAGTACAAAACCAGAAAACACAAACCCAAAAGCCATAATCTCAGCATAAGATGTCCAGTGTTCGAATAATTCTTATAAAAAGTAATTCAAACAACCTAAAATTGTCAACAATTTATTTGTAGATTTCGTGATATGCGGTTTTACTCCGAATTTTATTTACACTTTTATGGCGCCAAAGGTTGAGACAATCTGCGATACCTTGATAAATTCTCCATCTAACTCCCAATAACCAATTAACTAAAAGCCAGATTAGAACTCCGCCCCCAGGGAGAAATAGGAGATGGGTTTGGCTGAGACGGAATCAAAATCAGTACCCCAGGCTAAATCAAACTTCAACACCATTATCCCCAGATTTGCCCGGGCACCAAATCCGAAACCGGCTTTCAGATCCTTTAACCTTGAACCCCCCTCGGTTGTTCCACCTTTCCATTTCTCCGTATCATACCAGGCAGAACCAATATCAAAGAATATGTTGCCGTTCACCCGGCTGAGGAGAATGGGAAGGGGAAATCTCATGGCTAATTGATCGATGAAAGGATATCTTAATTCCAGGTTAACCAGGGCGTATCTTGTGCCCGTGACCTCATAATACTTATAGCCTCGCAGGGGAGTAACAATGGTGGCAAAATACAGATCGTTTACCCCATAGATATGTTCTGTTGCCAGCCGCGGACCGATCCAGTTGGAGATGCCTCCCATAAAGAACTGCTCCGGATCTTTGCCGTCACTTCTCCCTCCGGTTAACCTGAAGACAACGTTATACCCTTTTTTGAAGTGCCAGTATTTTCTGTAGTCCAGCCAGAAGGAACGATAGGATATGCTTTTAGTCGAAATGTCGGGCGAGTAGTCAAAGCCCAACATCCTTCTGCTGCCGTTGACCGGTCCGGTTATACCCCATAGGACCGTGTCATTTATCCAGGACAAACTTACCACACCCACCTTAGCTGCTCTGTCATCAAAGGGCGGGTCATAATATTTTCTGTCAATTGAAAGGTGGGTTAAGCCCAGATCAAATCGAGTAAACTTGCTCAAAGGTAATGTCAAAGCACCTAAAGCCCCGTATAACCTATCCGAGAACAACCGATCCCAGTAATCTATGTAATAATATTTGGTGTGAAAAATCCCTACTCCGAAATCCATCCTGTTGGTCGAGTTCAGGTATATTAGTTGGAAGTTGCTTTGATCTATAGTATTGATAAGATCCGTGGCCAGATAGAAGGTATGGTTTCCAAAGATATCTGAGATCATAATGAAGGATTGACCTCTAAACCCGAAGAAGGTATCATAGGAAAGGGCACCCGAAACCAGATCCGGTGTAAATCTCAGTCTGTATTTATTCTTTTTGTATTCGCCACTGGGTAGCTTATAGGCTAAGGTATCTTCCACTATCTCCTCATCCTCGATGCTTTTTCTTACCAAAGAATCCAGCTCGCTTTCCCCGGTTTTGAACACGTATGAACTCAAATCCAGCTCCGGCTTGTATCGTTCCTTTTTCTCCTCCTTTAAAGTATCAGCCTTTTGAGATGCAAGAAATGGGGTCAGGCTTAATTCCTCACTATTCTCGTTTATGGGCCTGATATCCTTCAGCACAAATACATCCCAGCCACCCTTGTGAAATGCTGAAAAAGCAATATTCTCACCGTCCGGAGACCAGGTCGGAGAAAAACAACCTGATAAAATATTAGTGATGGGGTAAACTTCTTCGCTATCCAGTTCTCTGATGTAGAGATTTCTAATTCCATTTCGATCGGAGACAAAACAGATCCTTTTGCCATCCGGGGACCAAACCGGGGAACGGTTATTCCCTTTATTTTCCGTTAAACTGGTGATCTTATCCTTCTCCAGATCCAAAAAAAAGATATTATAATGTCCATAGATAAATGAGGAATCTGATAGCGACTCCTGGTCAATTGGTCGATCAGATGAAAAAGCAATGGATTTTCCATCAACGGAAAAGGCTGGCTCTCTCTCATCGTAACGGTCATTTGTGAGCTGGTTTAACTTGAAATCATTTAGATCATAACAATATATGTCACTTTTGCTGTTTTCCAATCCCACAAAGGCAATTTGACCACCCGCAGGATTCCATGAAGGTGAGAATATTGAGTCGAATTTGAATTTAAATCTTTTATAGAGCTTTTTATCCTTTACCCGAACCAAGCTCAGGACATCCTTTCCATTTGATTTGGAGACGAAGACCAGGCTTTTGCCATCCGGTGACCAGCTCAGTCCGCTCACATAGGAATGCAAGGATTCCAGATCGCCTGATCTTTCCCCTTTAATCACTCGATCAATCACTTTCCCATCTATTGCTGATATAACATATATCTCGGTGTAATCGCTCCTGTCTGAGAAAATGGCTAATCTATCTCCCTGGGGCGAAAACTGGGGTTTTTCATTAACATAGGAGCCATCTTTGGGATGGAAGGTGAGCTGTTTGGCGAAATCCTTGGGCTCCTCCCGGGAAGCTATCTCCGGCCAGTATTCCTTACGCATGGCTTTCATCCATTCCTCTGAGAGGGTCTGGGTATCCATACCGATGGCATTTTTCAGAGCCTTATCCATGCTTAAATGCGCTCTTCCCCTGGAGAGGATTTCTGCGATTTTCTCCTCACCATATTTTTCCGCAATATAAAGCAAAACCGATTGTCCCTCTTTGTATACCAGATACCCCCCGACATAATCGAATGGCGCCAAGTAGCCATTGATGGTGGCATCCCTTAAAATCATATCCGCCTCCACGTCCCAGCCGTGCCTGGAGGAGTATTCAGCATAACCCTCCGCAAACCACAAGGGTAAACGGAAAAGATATTGCCGGCTTAAGAGCGAACCGAGAATGTTCCCGTAAAGCATATCGAAAGTCACCGCATGAGTTAACTCGTGATGCAGAACATGCCTGAAATCCTCGTAGGAACCGTTGAAGGGAACCACCACCCTGGTTTTAAAGGATTCAGTGAAACCGCCTACGCTCTCCTCAATCAGATCCGGAACAACATTGGTCTGTTGAAATTGATCGGAGGAGTTATACAGAATTACCGGGATCCTTTTTCTGAGGGAATAATCCAGCTGCTCTTTGATCTCCAGATACGCATCCTCCAAGACTTCGGCTGCGAAGCTGGCTGTAGTATAACCATTTTGATAATAGTAAATATCGAAATGCTGAGTCTGGATGAAATACCAGTAGAAATCCCGATACTGGACTTTATTTTTGCCGAAATATCTGTCCTGGGTAAAAGCGTCTGAACCCGGAAGGAAAAACAGAAAAATCAATCCACAGAATAATCCGAACAAGAGCTTTCTAAAAAAATTGTTTTTTGATTTGAACATTTAATCCTTAACCCTTTTTATTCTGGCACCCAGGGTGGCCAGTTTAGTTTCGAAATTTTCATATCCCCTGTCGATATGATAAATCCTTAAAATTTCGGTTACCCCTTCAGCCACCAGACCTGCCAGAGCTAAGCCTGCGCCTGCCCGGATATCGGATGCCATTACGGTGGCACCTTTGATTCCAGTGACTCCGGAAATGGTGGCTTTGTCCCCTTCCACTTTTATGTCAGCTCCTAAACGGTTTAGTTCCATTACATGAGTGAATCTCTCCTCAAAAACAGTCTCCCGGACCTCCGATCCTCCTTCTGCTACGCAAGCTAAAGCCATAATGGAAGCTTGCAGATCTGTGGGAAAACCGGGATGAGGGTAAGTTGTAACCCGGACCTCTTTTAATCTTTTGGGACCTTTGACCTTGACCCTTCCCTTATTTTCATGTATATCCAGACCCATATCCCGAAGCTTTTGGTTAACCATCCTCAGGTGAGCTAATTTGGTATTTCTTATCTCTATATATCCTCCGGTTATTCCAGCTGCCATCATAAAAGTTCCTGCTTCCAGCCTGTCGGAAATTGGAGTATATTCCACAGCTTTCAGCCTTTTCATCCCTTTGATGCTCATGGTTGAGGTCCCCACACCCTCTATTTTTGCTCCCATTAAGTTCAAGAACTTAGCCAGGTCTTCGACCTCCGGATCGCAGGCTGCATTTATCAAGGTGGTCTTGCCCGTTCCCAAAGTCGCAGCCATCATCAGGTTTTCAGTTCCGGTATGGGTGGGGCGATCAAAACAGATGGTTGTCCCTTTCAAAGAATTACAGGATGCCACGATATAGCCATGTTCCTCCTTAAGTTTGGCACCCAGGCTCTGCAGGCCAAGAAGGTGAAAATTAACCGGCCTTTGCCCGATAACACATCCCCCGGGCAAAGAGACCTTCGCCTTTCCCAGCCGAGCCAAAATGGGGCCCAAAACCAGAAAAGAAGCCCTCATCCTCCTCACCAGATCATAGGGGGCCTCAGAGGATTTGAGGTTATCCGCTTTAATAGATACCTTCTTATCCTTGAGATCCCTTTTAACTTCAGCTCCCAGATATTTCAGCACTTGAATCATGGTATCGATGTCAGTCAAGTCAGGCACCTGATTGATAACGGTTTCGCCCTTCTCCGCCAGAAGTGAAGCGGCCATGATGGGCAAGACCGCGTTTTTCGCCCCTCCAATCTTGACTGTGCCGGAAAGCCTCTCTCCACCCTCAATTACGAACTTATCCATCTTCCTAAATAGATACGAAAATTTCTAATATATTAAAAACTCCATTTACACCATAAGTTATCCTATTCCCACAAAAAGTCAAGAAAACAAAAAATCTAAAAGTATTCCATTATATTGGACACGTTTATTAAAACAGGGTTTAAAATAATTAAATAATAGTTTAACCTTTTGGTGCAGAATTTATTTGCCTGGAATATGTTTTTCTATTAATTTAATTATATATGAATAAAACCATATATTTCATCTCGGATGCACATCTGGGAGCAGATTCAAAACAAAAGGAAAAAATAAAAGAGAAAATGCTTTTAGATCTCTTAGATAAAATCAAAAAGGACGGAGAATATCTTTATATCCTGGGAGATCTGTTTGAGTTCTGGTTTGAATATGAAAACGTTATGCCCAAAACACATTTCAAGGTTCTGGTCAAGCTCCAGGAGCTCACCCAAAAGGGGGTACGGACCATCTATGTTACTGGAAATCATGATTTCTGGCTGGGCGATTTTATTAGCCAGGAGATAGGGATCAAGATATGCAAAGAATCGGTGTCAGCGGAGCATCAAGGCAAAAGGATCTTTATAATTCACGGGGATGGTCTGGCCAAAAAAGATGGAGGCTATCGGATCTTGAAAAAAATTCTGAGAAATAGACTCAACATCTGGCTTTACAGCCAGCTGCCCCCGGACATTGGAATTCCCCTGGCAAAAAAGGTGGCCAGCTTGAGCCGATCCCATACCTCGAGAAAACAAAAGCACCTGGAGGATTATGTGGACTTCGCCAGAAAAAAGATAGAGGAAGGCTATGATGCGGTAGTAATGGCCCACACCCATTACCCCATGTTAAAAGAGCTGGATAAGGGGATCTATTTGAACACCGGGGACTGGATCTGTAACTTCACCTATGGTAAATTAGAACAGGGAAAGTTCCTCCTGGAAAAGTTTTCGTCAGGTAAATTGTAATATGTTCTCATTGATAGGTTTAATAATAAGTCAGCCACAGCACAATTTCAGCTTGAATTTTTACCTTAATGTTAGGTATGAGCTTTCGTATAATTAATGGAAGATTGTGAAATAATTCACTAATATGAGGGTAGCATATGTGGCCTAAAAACATCGGCGCCA
The DNA here is from genome assembly GCA_049642665.1 of Candidatus Zixiibacteriota bacterium. Classification (GTDB taxonomy): domain Bacteria; phylum Zixibacteria; class MSB-5A5; order MSB-5A5; family SM23-73-2; genus CAYURP01. The sequence goes on along the minus strand of JBARPA010000370.1, from coordinate 450 downwards.
AGTTAATTCTGGTGGTAGGATTCATCTTGATATTATCCCTGGGGATCTTCGCCTACGTTAACATCACCTCTCAGAAAAAACAACTAACATCCGAGGTGATGCGGGGCGCTTTTAGAATAAGCGAGACAATAAGAAGAAGCACCAGGTATGATATGCTCAGGAATCTAAGGGAGGATCTGCATCAGATTATTGAGACCATCGGCCAGCAGGAAGGCCTGGAGAAGATCAGGATTTTTAACAAAGAGGGGCAGATAATGTTCTCCTCTGAGAAGAATGACATGGGGCAGATGGTAGATAAAAAAGGGGAGGCCTGCTATGCCTGCCACTCCGCGGAAAAACCTCTGGAGAGATTGGATATCCCGGATCGTTCTAGAATTTTCACATCCAAAACAGGTCACAGAGTTTTAGGAGTAATCTCTGCCATATATAATGAACCCGACTGTTATACCC